>JAEEGO010000111.1 GCA_016280355.1 Lachnospiraceae bacterium
AGCATGACTACGGCATAGTAGCCTCCCCACGCTATATATGAAGCCTTCGCTCCGTGCCAGAGTCCCGTGATGAACCACACAAGGATCATCGGGAATATTGTACGAAGCGTTCCCTTCTTTGCCTTTGGAAATACCTTTGCCAGAAGCTTTGAGAGCTTCCTGTTCCACCCCGATGTCACCGCCGGCATGAAGACATGCGCGTTGAACCAGTCCATCAGTGAGATATGCCAGCGTCTCCAGAATTCAGGCACGTTCTTTGAAAGATAAGGCCGCAGGAAGTTCTCCTTAAGCCTGATACCGAGCATCTGCGATATACCGCATACGATATCCATATATCCCGAAAAGTCCGCATACAGCTCCATCAGATAGAAGAAGATCGCGATGATGAGGGTCAGCCCTCCGTATGTCTTCGGAGAAGCAAAGACCGTGTCCACATAGTACGCAAGCCTGCCGGCTATCACGAGCTTTTTGAAGCAGCCTGTGATCACACGGTAGGCTCCCTTTTTGATATTGTCGTTATCATACTCATGAGAAGATATGAGCTGCTCATGCATCTCCTCATACGTGCCTATCGGACCCTGGGTAAGCTGCGGGAAGTACCCTATGAACAGAGCATAATGCGCAAGGTTGTCACACGGTGTGATCTTCCTGTAGTAGCAGTCCAGTGCATATCCCAGAGTCATGAAGGTATAGTACGATATGCCAAGAGGTACGATCAGATCATGTATCCCGAAATTCACGCTGTACTTGAATATCACCAGAAGGCCAAGATTGATCACAAGCGTCCATATAAGATGAGACTTCACCGGATCCCTCATCAGATACCAGGTGGACACTATAGATATCGCTATGAAAATTATGTAAACCGGATTTGCTGCTACGTAGAATACGGCACTCGCTGCCAGCAGCACCTTCCACTGATGTCCTTTAGGTACAGTATAATAGACGATCAGCAGGACACATATGAATATAAAAAAAGAAACTGAGATCAGGCTCATTCGAGTAATTGAATTATGTCAACCAGACTGTCAATGCTCCAGGTTTCTCTTATCCCGTCCAGATACTCCCTGTCGTTGTATATTCCGTTTTCCCTTTTGATACGTGCGGTCCGTATCGCCGTATCCCTGGCTATGTGAAAATCCTTTGCGGGATTGTCGCCGATATATATCATCTCGGAGGCATCCACTCCCATGAGCCTTACCATCTCCAGGAAACCCTTCGGGTCGGGCTTGCGGTATCTTGCGCCTCCGAATTCATCATTAAGTATCACGTGTGCGAACCATCTGTCACCGTCCACTGTTTGAAGCTTGTTCCTCTGTCTTCCGGGATCACCGTCGGATATTATCCCCATCGGTATTCCCTTATCTTTTATTGCCTGCAGAGTCGGCAGCACATCCGGATAAAACTCCACCTTTGCCGGATGGTCTCTGTATACCTTCACAAGCTCCTTTATCTCTTCGTCCGTATATGCTTCCCCATACGCATCGAAAAGCCGGTTAAATGCATTTGAATAGCTCGTCCTGGAAAGCTCCCACAGCTTTTCCTCTATCTCAGCCGGAGTCCTGCCGAGCCTGTCCTTCAGGTACCCGGACATATAGCGGTATCCGCTGACTATGAACTGATACTCGGATATCAGAGTATCATCCAGATCAAATATGACCGCCTTTATCGGACTGCCTTCATTTTTCAAGTTCATCGTCTTCATTCAGCATTATCGAAGCATCAAATCGGAGGAAGGTCACATTTTCCCTGAAATCATCCTTTGCCTCGAGCTTTTCTCCCATCATCAGCCTGTACAGGAACTCACATGAATCCGCACCTGCCATTATCGACATAGGAGCGCCTCCTCCGAACCTGGGATTGATCTCTATGTACTCTATCCCCCTGTCGGTTCTCATGCACTGTATCGTGATATGGCCTATAGGGCGCAGCTCCTCCAGCAGCCTTGTCACATTCTCTATTATCGCAACATCGCGTACTATACGGCCTTTTGCTATCTCTCCGCTCCGCGTTGCTATCCTGATCCTCGGTACCACGGTGATGATCTTGCTGTCCATATCGAGGAAGCAGTCCACCGTGTACTCGGTCCCTTCCACAAACTCCTGTACTATGTATCTGCCCGGTCCTATCAGCCTTCTGTATGTATCGAGCTCATTCCTGCTGTCTGCCCTGAAGGCATTGATGGAAGAAGAGCCGTCCAGAGGCTTGATAAAGACGGGATAAGTTTCCCTGTTTGCCTCTATATCCTCATCGGTGATCCTTGCAGGCACCATGAAATCATGCTCTTCAAGCCACCTCTGTGTGTTTGTCTTGTCCCTGCATATACCTACCACTTCATCTGATGAGATGAGCACCTTCGCGTTAGTGGCATCCTCTATCTCCGCTTTTCTGTTCGCCAGAAGGACGAGTTCGGTATCTATCGTTGGTACGATAAGCCTTACATCCTCTCTTTTGCAGATGTCGATGATGGCTCCAATATACTTATCGTTCTCGGATATCCTCGGTACCTGCTCCCTCTTGTCTGCCATATAGAGCGCAGGAGCCAGATTGCTGGCATCAGCCGCTATCACGTCTCCCTTTATCCCGAGCCTGTCACGTGCAGCCTTAAAGCAGTTTACAAGCTCCACTCTTCGTCCGGCAGACAGTATTAAGATATTTATCCTGTTTTCATTCATCATTTCTGTCCTCTGCAGGCGTACCTGTGAAAAACTCCATGGTAGCTGATGTCTCCGACGATATCCCGCTTCTTTTCAGCACACTTCCGACGGTCATGAACACTATCTTCAGATCCAGCAGGAATGATATATTCCTGGTATACCAGACGTCATACTCAAACTTCTGCTCCCAGGATATCGCATTTCTTCCGTTCACCTGTGCCCACCCGGTAAGTCCGGGCAGCACATCGTGCCTGTGCGCCTGTTCTTCATTGTATAACGGCAGATATTGTACGAGCAGGGGCCTCGGTCCCACGAAGGACATATCCCCCTTCAGTATATTGATAAACTCCGGCAGCTCATCCAGGGAAGTGGATCTCAGCTTTTTTCCAAAGTCCGTCAGTCTTACTTCATCAGGCAGGAGCTCTCCGTTATCATCTCTTTCGTCGGTCATCGTACGGAATTTCATGAGACCGAATATCCTGCCCTGATATCCCGGCCTTTGCTGTCTGAATATCACCGGGCTGCCAAGCTTTATACGTACAAGTATCGCAAGAACTGCGAGAACGGGCGACAGCAGTATTATCGCCACAAGCGACAGTACTATATCTATCAGCCTTTTTACTATCCTACGGTATATCATTCATTCTTTCCGTCGCTGTACATACCGGTACCCGGCGTATACTCGTAGGTAGGGACCAGATCCTTTATCCATGATCTGACATCAGCCTTCTCTTTCTTGGACTCAATGTTTAGCTCGGAAAGCCTGTCAAAGAAGCTCTCCTCATCCATCTCTATCGGCTTGCCTATGTGGATCAGCTTGTTCGGCGTATCCTGCAGTCCCTCTTCCTCCATGAGCATCTCTTCATAGAGCTTCTCTCCCGGACGGAGTCCCGTGAATTTGATCTCTATATCCTCACCGGGTACATAGCCGGACAGTCTGATAAGATTCTTTGCCATATCCAGTATCTTCACGGGCTCTCCCATATCCAGCACGAAGATCTCTCCGCCCTTCGCATATACGCCGGCCTGCAGCACGAGCGATACAGCTTCGGGTATGGTCATGAAGTATCTGATGATCCTCGGATCCGTCACGGTGACGGGGCCTCCGGCCTCTATCTGCTTTTTGAAAAGCGGTATCACAGAGCCTGATGAACCCAGCACGTTTCCGAACCTTACGGCCACGAAGGAGGTATCTCCCTTCTTGTCATACGACTGTACTATCATCTCGCAGATACGCTTGGTGGCACCCATGATATTTGTAGGATTCACCGCCTTGTCGGTGGAGATCAGAACGAACTTTTCCGCATGGTACTTGAATGCCGCTTCACAGACCTTCCATGTACCCATCACATTGTTCTTTATCGCTTCATTCGGGGATATCTCCATCAGCGGTACATGCTTGTGTGCCGCAGCGTGATATATGATGTCAGGGTGGTACTTCTCAAATACATCCTCCACCCTTGCCGTATTTCTTACAGATCCTATGAGCACCAGAAGATGATCCTCACAGAACTTGGGATACTTCATGCGAAGCTCCTGCTGTATGTCATAGGCATTGTTCTCGTAGATATCAAAGATGATGAGGAGTTTGGGTTTATGCGTGACTATCTGCCGGCAGAGCTCGGAGCCTATCGTACCCCCTCCTCCGGTCACGAGTACGGTCTTATCCTTCACATATCCCATGATCGAATCCAGATCCGTCTGCACCGGGTCACGTCCCAGAAGGTCGGTCACATCCACCTTACGAAGCTGTGATACGGATACTTCTCCGTTCACGAGCTGATAAATTCCGGGCAGTGTCTTCAGATCGCACTTAGTCTCCTGACAGATATCGAGTATCTCCCTCGTCTCTTTCTTTGAGATGGAAGGGAGCGCCACAATGATCTCGTCTATATCGTACTTGGCCGCAGCCTCGACTATGTATCCGCGGTTGCCGACCACCTTGACTCCGTGTATGTATGCGCCTATCTTTGAGGGATCATCATCTATGACGCAGCATACAGCCTTCTGTATGTACCTGCTGGTATTCATCTCCCTGATCAGGGAATTCGCAGCCTCTCCCGCACCGATGACCATTACGTTCACGTTCCGCGCAGTTTCGTTCCGCTTCTGCACAAAGGTCCTGAATACCCGGTAAGCAAACCGGGACAGCGCAACGAAGATCACAAGCCACATCACATATGTGAAGTAGAATGTCCTGGGCATCGCATATTTTGCGATAAACCTCATGCCTATGAACTGGGCCACGCCCGAGAGCAGGCAGGCCGCTATCAGCGATCCCATCTCCGACATACCCGCATAGCTCCACAGACTCTGGTACATGTGGAACAGGTGGAAGATAACTATCGTTGTGATGATCGAGATCGGAAGATATTTCCAGATATTGTCTATCCAGATATCGGAATCCATTGTCGATATGAGCTCCTTATAGCTCATATCAAAGCGCATCAGAAGCCCTATGGCGGAAGAAGCCATAACGGCGATTATATCGTATATTATAAGCCCGACTCTTCTTATGAGGAGCTGCTTGTTGATCACATTTTCATTCATCTATGCAAAACACCCGGTCACTAAATCTTGTATAATCCGACCGTATATTTTACCACATATTGTCAAAGCCTGCAATCTTGCTCCCTGCACATCAGACATGCCGCCGGGCAGCAGGATGTCTCATTCTGTTTCAGGCTCCGGCTTCAGCACTATGGTCACGCTGTTCTTGCCGTAATATCTGGCAACGTTGATGTTCGCTCCGTTCTCCGGATCTTCGAGTATACCCGGAGACTTGATGAGCGGATCCGGGTCGATATAGAGCATCTCCTTTTCGGTCTCTATCACCACATCATCCTCTGCGGCATACTTTATCTCATCCAGGATATCGTACCATCTCCTTGAGAAGTCCTCCGTCTCATGCCTGTCGCGTACCATCCTGACACAGGGGAAATCAGCCATATATGCCGCATTCACCATGCTGACATAGGCTCCTATGAACAAAGCCGCATAGACAGCCCCGAAGGTCCTCCTGTCTATATCCGTCTTCTCTGCCAGTATCATCCCGATGATGAACGCTCCTGCCATCGCCGCCGTTATCGAAAATGTATTGAAGACAAACTGTATGCGGTTCGGAAAGTCGTGATGTTCGTATCCCAAAGCTACCGGGACCAGCATCACAGGAGGCACTGCAAAAAGGCATACCATGTAAGGCACCGGATTGAATGAAAGCCTGAGCCCGTTTTCTTTTGCCGTATGATAGGCAAATATTATCATCAGCGCCAGACCGAAAAAGAGCAGCGGATTGTAGATAAGCTGCACCGAAAAGTCCTTATAAGCGATCAGTGTATTCTGCAGACCTGCTTTCCAGAAAGAAAGCGAAGATGAATCCATAGCGCTGTTGCGGCTGAAATTACCCGGCGCTAAGACCGCCGAAACGCCGCCTGCCACGCAGAAATAAAGCGGTACCACCCTGACATTGAAGAAAAAGTGCGCGCCTTTGTCTTCTCTTTTCTTCACACGCCTGTCACGGATAAGAAGGAAGAGGTAGTACACGCCTATTGCCACAGCCACCATGTAATCCGAGCAGGTGATAAGCCCCAGAAGAGACAGCAGCACGGCAGAAAGCAAACCCTTTTCGTATTCCAGATGCGATATGAGCAGAGCCGTGAAGATAAAGCCCATCGATATCGACACCCCGTAATGAGAGCCGCAAAGCCACATGAATATCTCAAAATAGATATCGATATTTACAAGGACAAACGCTGTAAGCGCAAAGATCGCAAGTACAGTGCCTTTCCCCTCTACACGGAGCATATCCTTTAAGAGTGCCCGGACCAGCATATAGACCGACACAAGGAAAAACGTGAAGACAAGGCACATTACAAAACCGTACCATCCCCTTATATCCGAAAAGAGGTTCAGCGGATTGCAGAAAGTCTCGTAAAAGGATGCAAACCACATCCCTACCCATCCGAACCAGTACTCGACGGCAAGCTTCACCGATTCCACGAAGAGACTGCCGCTCCGGTCTATATCGGCCATGGCAAAGTCATCCGGTGAAGGCATCGAATGGAATATGGTGTAATATATCGGCAAAAGTGATATCAGGAACATCCCGAACAGCACATAAGTACGCTTTGATATCTTCTTCATCCGCTCACTCCCGTTGTTATTTCGTGACATGAGCATGCAATGACTGCAAATGTCATGAATAATATACTATATGGCGGGACAATAAAAAAGTTTTCAAAATACGAAGTGAACATCATCGAAAAAGCGGCAGCCAGAGATATCCTGCGCAGCATATCCTTCCCAGTCGTCTCCTCCTTCGGATAAGCCGCATCAAACATCCTCCAAAGCTGTATCAGGACAAGGATGAAGACCGCTGCCCCATGTACCGTGAGTATGTCAAACATCCCGTTATGCACTTCAAATATCTCGAAGCTCTCCAGTATCCTGCCGGATCCTATACCCGTCACGGGCATCAGTGCAAAAGCACCCCAGAGTTCTCTCCAGATGGCTTCTCTTCCTGAGAATATCTCCTTGTTGAGTACGCTCAGGTTTTTCACTGCATCCGACAGATACATGTATATCCCGGTAAATGCCACGGATCCTGCAGTTGCAAGCAGGAATACTAAAGTATATACCCACTTTTTTGTTGACATAATTCTCCATAGCAAAAACATGATCCCAAACATCACTAAGCCGTATACAGCTGTTCTCGAGTGATACAGGGTCGATATCAAAAATGATGTTATGTAAATCATAATGCAGATCCATTTTTTATACTTAAGCTCTATCAGCTCTGTCAGTATCATTCCGTAAAAGGCCATAAGCATGAACACAAAGCCTGCCATATTGAAGTTGTAAGACCACCTCACATGCGAATACCACAGTATCACCGGTGCCGCACCGACAAAAGCGATATATCTCACAGCCCTCTCAGTAAGCCTCACATGTCTTGCAACATAGCATATCAGTGCGAGATCCGACGGTATGAGCACAGCTCCCATACCCGAATGCGAAGCGATCGCAAATATGAAAGCAAGGATGGGGGTCATAGCGGCAAGCATCAGGTCGATCTCCTTATCCTTTATGCCTTCAAGCGCGTAGGGCAGAGCCATCACCGCCAGTACCGCAAATATGATAAGCGAAGCATATACCGTGGTGAAGGCATACAGATCCTGATTGATGAAGGAAGTCACTGCAAGATAGGTGACGAGACCGCACAGTATGTGGTTTTCATGCTGTCTTATCTTTTCCGTCATCTCAGCCTTCGGCACTCCCTCTTTTTGTGATTCGTCGTACAACGTAAGCAAACTGCTTTCTGTACATGAGAGCCAGCACTGCAACCGTCAATGCGTCCGCCGCATACATCATGGCAGCCGCTCCTTTCATATCTTCTCCGCGGCTTCCAAGATACATGGTCAGTCCTCCTGCCAGCAGGATGAGCACATATCCTATAGCGTTCCGAATTATGTTAACCTCTAGCGCAACGTGCTTTCCGGTCAGGTACCTGGCTATAGCAAACATTGTAAAATAAGATATCATGGTCGCAAAAGCGGCACCCATGGCGCCGAACATCCGTATAGCCACAAAGTTTAATATTATGTTAACCAGCGCTCCGACTCCAGTCGCAATCCCCATACTCTTTCCGTCCTTATGTGCCAGACAGATGGATCCCAGATATCCCTCAAGCGCCCCGAATATCACTGATATCAGAAGCGGAGGCACCATGATCCACGCCCCGTAAAAGCCCTTTCTGAACATGAAGTACGCCAGAGGCTTCAGGCACAGCAGTATCATAGCACATCCGACAAGCATCACGGCGTTGTAGAGCTCGTACAGCTCACCGAAGAACCTCCCGCTGTCCTCTTCCCTGTACTCTTTTGTAGCTGACATCTGAAAGCTCTGAGCAAATATCCTCTGACACACCATAAGTATCGCCGGTATCTTGTAAGCCACGCCGTATAGCCCGTTCTGTACCGCCCCCAGCATGAAGAGTATGAAATATCTGTCTATCGCGTTGTTGGCCCAGGAGGCCGTGGAATAAAGCAGCATGCCTCTGCCGTAGACTGTCATCTCATCCTTAAGACCGGCATCCTCACTGCTTTTTATCAGCTTCCCTCCCCCGACAAGAACGAACATAAGGACAGATGATATGCAGAAGGCTGCGATCTGCGAGAAAAGATAACCGTACAGGCCTGCTTTGAATACGAGCAGGAGTACGATATTGGATATGACAGTGACAAAGGTGCAGCATATCGATCCCGATATCATGATCTCCACCTTTTCCGAACCCTGAGTATATAAGAGCATGAACTCATATACCGCATCAGCGGCATAGAGGAGGATGAAAACAAGGAAATATCCGCGAAGTTCCGGCCGTCCCGTAAATATCAGAGAAAGCGATACACATCCCGCCGCAACGAGGCCGACAGAGCGGAGCACATGCCTCATACCGCTCCTTAGTATGGAGCCTCTCTTGTCACTGCACTCTATACCGTATCTTAGAGCGGCCTCTCCCGCATTCATGGAAAGAAACGGGACAAGCAAGAGCAGGGTGGTCTGCATTACATCCGCGACCCCGTAGTCGGCTTCCGAGAGTACGTTGGTATAGAGCGGTACCAGCAGGAAGACCAGTATCTTGGAGGCCATGTTGCTGATGGTAAAAAGCGACATGTTCTTCAGGAGATATCTGCTCCTGCTCATGAGTGTCCTTCCTCACCCCACAGCGCTGCTCCGTGATATATGGTATATATCAGGAAGAGAAGCACCGGAGTGTAATCAGCCCACATCAGATCCATGTCTATGAACGACTCAAAGAATATCGCAAAGACCGCAGAGGCCGCGATATGTGTGTAGATGCTATCCATCACCCTGCATCTCATCTGTATGAGCCTGCTTATGATGATGAAAGCCGATATCGCAAAAACTATGATGCCGTGTACCACGAGGATATCGTACATGGCATTATGCATATTGTATTCAAAGAAGCTCTCGAGCTCCCAGCCGGACCCTATACCGGTCAGAGGCTTCTCTATGAACATGTTCCAGACCTCTGTCCAGATATCTTCTCTTCCCGAAAATATATCCTTGTAGAATACGGGCATCTTCACATTGAAGCCCGTATGCGAAAGCTGCACATACGACCATACGAAAAGCAGCGATCCGAACACCGCAAAGCCTGAAAGAAAAGCAAAGCCCTTCCTGTGCTTCTCCGGTCGTATCGCCTTAAAGATAAAGAAAAAGCATACAAAGAAAAACAGCGCTGCAAATGCTCCTCTTGCCAGATGCCACAGTACCAGAGTGCCCGTACGCAGCAGTGTGATCACAACGAAAAACCCCATTATCTCCTTCTTTTTTGCAAGGTATACAAGAAGGATGAGTGCGGCAAACGTCGTGAACGCAGTATATGTCGCACCCGTATTCGTATTGTAGGAGAACTCCATATCATGTACGAACCATATCGCGTACATGACAAGAAAGAAGACCGTCAGTACCCTGTACTGCAGAGGACTGAAGGACACATACGGCATAATATAAAGCAGCAGCAGGAAGTCAGCCAGTATCAGTATGCAGCCCTTGTTGGAGCCTATTATAAAGAGATTGGCTGTAGCTATGATGAGCGCGGCAAGCAGGGCATACAGCAGGACATCCTTTTTCTTAAGTCCCTCAAGCCAGTCCACATTGATAAAAAACAGCAGCGCCAGTGCCACAAATATTATGAGTGAATTGTATCTTTCGGTCACATGGTAAAACCACGGGAAGATCCAGGTGCCGGCATAAAACACCATCATTATCCCTATCGGTATCCAGTTCAGACCTTTCCCTGTATCCGAAGCCTTTCCAATATCCTTGTCAGCTCCGCTGATCTTTTCTTCCATGACGTATTTTCCTTATCGAGATTTACTATGAGCCTCGTATGATTGTCAGACTCAAGCAGAGTCTCTATCTTTCTCTCCAGCTCATCTATATCATCCGGATCCTCTATTATATCCATAGGCTCCGTATTTTTTATCACGCTCAGAGCACCGCATTTTGCCGATATCAGCACATCCGCATCCGAAAGCAGTGCCTCTAAAGGCGCGAGTCCGAAGGTCTCAAAGACGGAATTCTGTATGAATACCTTGTTTCTGTGGTACTCCTTCATCAGCTCATCATGAGACACCAGCCCTATGTCGCGTACAAAAGGACAGGCATCTATCCGCTCCGTATCTGCTCCGGTATCGCCCGCGACCGTGAGAGTGATATTATATCCCTTATCGTTCAGACGTTCCACTGCCTTGCAGATATTCACTATCCTTTTCCTCGGCATTCCTCCGCCTACCGATATGATACCACGGCTGTTCCTGTCATCATCTGTCGAGTTCTCCCCTATCAGATGCCAGTCTATACCATTGGTAACGTGCGATATCTTGCCGGTCCACGCAGGAAATCTCTCCTTAAGCCATTCCTCGAACTGTCTGGACACGGCAAGGATCAGATCGGCCCTTCTCATCATTTCCTTCTCGTCACGGGCCATCCTCTCATCCGGCACGCGGTTTATCTCATTCTCGTGTGCCACGGCACCGTGCATCAGATAAGCCGAGCGTTTCCCGAAGAGCCTGCCTATCTTCATGGCCCAGATGTTCTGTCTGGAGTGTCCCGATATGAAGAGCACCGATGCATGCGGTATCTTCACGCACATCTCCATAAGCCTTGCCGTCTTCGATCTCGACCTGATATAGTCTGTCCCTTCAGGCAGATTGTCTATGTAATATTTTGTAACGTTAGCAGGACCCGTCCCGCTGTAATAGTCACCTATGACAAGAATCATGTCTTCTCCCTGTAAAGCAGACCGAAGGTTCCTTTTCCGCAGTTGACCGCTATGGAAGGTGATGCCTTCTGGAAATAGATCTCATCAAACTTCATCCTCTCATCTATCATCGTCCTTATGGTCTCTTTTTCCCTTAAAGTAAGTCCCACATAAGTAACGAAGAGGATGCTCGTATCTATGTTGTTATGCGGTGTCAGGATCGAGTCAATATACTTCTCCCATGCTCTTTCCTTTGATCCGAAATGCATTCCTCCTACATACAGCCTGCCTTTTTTCATCACAAGCACAGGCTTCATCATAAATGCATGTGTCAGGTTTGCTATCTTCTGGCTCACCTGTCCTGCCCTCGCAAGAAAATCAAGCTCATTCACTATAAAGCTGGTATGTACCTTGTCCGTAAACTTCTCAAGAGCTTCCGCTATTTCAGACGGCGATCTGCCCTCTTCCGCAAGCCGGCATGCCTCCAGTGCCACATAGCCCTGTCCCGTGGACAGGTGTCTGCTGTCTATGACAGTCACGTTTCCAAAGGCTCTGGCAGCTTCCATCGCAGTCGGATAGCC
>JAEEGO010000112.1 GCA_016280355.1 Lachnospiraceae bacterium
ACCCCTGATCCAAGTCATATTTTGCTATGGAATCAAATACAGAATCATACTGCTTTGCGTGCTCCGACGTAGTATAAAGACCTGCTGCCGGTCCCTCCGTGATCTTCGTATCAAGACGTGATATTGGAGCATCCCTGTACACATTTACAAACCTTATTACAGCCGTTATCAGTATAAATACCGCTGCCACAGCTGCCATTATCCACTTCAGCACCCCGGGAGCACAGGCTGTTATCCCATCTGACGTATCCTCCACACCTGAGCCTGTCAGCTCTGCTGTGAAGTCTGCAAGCAGCACTATCCCTCCCGCTGTCGCAAGACCGTGCCCTATGGAGAGCACGTAGAGATCCGAATAGCTTGAGAAGCTGTAGGTCGCAGATACCGCCAGCCCTCCCATGAAAAGGGACAGGAACACATAAAAGTCCTTCTTCCCCGTAAGAAAGAAAAGCGGGAATACGAACAGCGCAAACGCCGTATTCATAAAACCCGTGTGACCTATAGACATCACGGTATAGTAAATGAAGAGCATCAGATCCGCGATCACGATATATATCCTTACCGTATCCCTTATCCTGCTGTTAAGACCCGACACGATACCTGCCAGTACCAGCACGATGCTCAAATAATAAATACGACCGTATGCATCCGCTATTGCATTAAAGAAGGCCTTAAATGACTGATAGTAGTCTCTGTCATGTTCGCTGTCAGACAAAATGTTAACAAGATTCGCAAGTATTCCTGCAATCCCCAATCCGGATGCAAAGATATATATGATAAACAGAACGAGCGGTATACATATCCCTGCAAGAAACCAGACGAAAGGCTGCCTGATCTGCCTGAACTTCACGCAGCATAAAGCCAGTATCACAAATGCCGCCACGGTAGCAACTACAAGCGACGGCAGGCTCAGCACCGCAAGGGCGTAGAATACCCCGGAAACGACGTATGACAGCCTTTTTTCAGCCTTATACATTATGATAAAGGACAGAAGGAAGCACTGGAAACAGATCATGTAATAAGAAAGAGTCGCCATATTCAGATGACAGTAGAGCAGCATGAAAAGCGCAAGTGCCATGCCCGCATATCTCCTGCCCATCTTCCTGAACTTTGTATAAATATACAGGGCACCGGCCACCGTAAGACACAGATACAGACAGCGGAAGAATCGTATGATCCCCTTCGTCCCTCCCGTTATCATCACATAGGCTCCGTATATCGGTGCCGTTATAAGCGATGACATCTGCGTGGGATGCCACTCGTCTGCAAATATCAGATCTCCCGCTGCAAACCTTCCGGCCGTGGAGATATAGAAGCTCTCATCCGACTGGCAGAACCCGTACGCCGTCCTCCAAAGGAGAGCCGCTCCCAGAAGTATGAAAAACACATATGTCAGTGCTTCTATCCGTTTTGTCTCAGTCTTCTCTGTCATCTTCTACGCCGATACACCAGTCGGCAAGCCTCAAAGCCACAGCAAACACTATGACGGGGACTGCTGTCAGCAACACCCTGTTACCCGAATCTCCGACTCCCTTTCTCAGATCATCCCCTCTCCCGAAGGACACGATAAGCACTCCAAGGATATAGGAGATCATAAGCGAATCAAAGAAAGACAGACTGTAACATCTGTTCTTTATCGCAAGTATCACACACAGGACTATAAGGATCCCGGTGATATACGGGAAATACCCCCATCCGGCCCTGAGCCGGAGATTAAGATAAAACATATATATGTTGTTCAGATATCTCGATCTGAAGAGGATCAGCAAAGCTATATTCATGACAAGAAGCAGTGCCGGCATCAGCACAGGTATATTCTCCTGTATGCGGCCAAGAATGCCCTTACCCTGCCATCTTCCCCTGCAAAACAGTATGTACAGGCCCGTGCATACCGCTGCCGTCAGTATTATAAAAGCCTTGCCCCTTGTAAGGAAAGCATACAGCGGTGCGACGCCCAGGATGCAGAAAACCCTCAGATAATACAGGGCAGCCGCCACAAGGACCGGCAACACGTATACAAGGAGAAGCTCCCTGTCTGTATAGCTGCGGCACGATGACAGCAGCAATATAAGGAGCAGCACCAGTATCACACCCTCCTGCCTCAGCATCGCCGTCATGACCGCAAACAGCATGAGAATGGGGTACGGCTTTTTCTCCCTTTCTGACAGATATCCTATAACAGCTGTCATAAAATAGTATGACATGAAATAGACGCCCGCCATGATCCATTTGGCAGTGGTCAGATAGGCTGTTGATGTAGCAAGGAAAAGCGTTGTGACCAAAGCCATGCATATTATCGCCCTGCCGTGTTTCTTTCCTGCTTTTTCTGAAAGGCAGCTGTATAGTGCATAAGCAAATACGAGCAGGAAATCCAGATCCAGTAAGTACTGCATACCAAAGGTCTCTCCGAATCCGTATACATACGGCACTGTATAGACTATGCTCCCTATCGGAGCAGCATCCGTCAGGAATGTATCAAAGTACTTTATATACCTCCCCTCCTGCACTATGGCCTCCGGGAAAGTGGAAAAGTAATAGAAGGTGTCATTATCTACCACCACGTTTAAGATATTGGAACAAAGCAAGGCAGATACGGCAAATACAAGGATAACCGCTCCCGCGAATGTCAGCGCTTCCCGTTTTATGTAAACCGCATCAGTCTCCTCAGCCATCTTTTTGCCTGCATAAAGCCACACGCATACCACAAAGATCAGCACCATCACAGCCGAGATCGATATCCTTCCAAACGGTATCCCAAGACAAAGCATCAGATAGCTGCATACAGAATATACCGCAAGCCCTGCCGGAAAAGCATATAGATAAGCCGCTGTCTTCTCCATCCCGGATGCGGCGCATACTGCATAACCGAGCACAAAGAAGCAGACACAGACGACAGCCTGTGCAGCCAGAAATCCGTCAGAGAGCTGATTTACGAGTACGCCGATATCACTCATTTTTACCCTCACTTATCCCCTGATTATACAGTGCGTTCTTCTGACTCTCGTCTATGGTAAGCTCTTCCATATAGTCCGCTTTCATTTCCCTGTCGTAGAAGCTCCTGCTCATCAGATAAAGGTTCTCACTGGTATCCCAGAGTGCCACCAGAGTATCATCCTCATTAAGCCCCTCGGTACAGATGCTGATATTGAGTGCATCATCTCTCTGGTAATACGAATCCGAGGTATAGAAATACGAATAGAAGAACTGATTTGTGGTCTCTTCATCGGTATGGTCTCCCATAAAAGCGTATCTCATAAGCTCATGCCCTCGTCCAAGATCCGTGAACTTCGCCTTCACATCATCATCCATGGGCCTGAGCAAAAGCTCATACAGATCCGGGAGCGTCGTATCCACCACGACCTCACCCGCATATTCACTCATATACTTGGTATAGTTGTTCTCACTGAAATAATCTATCGAGAACGGATTCCACTCATCATGCATATGGGTATATGACCAGTATTCGCTGTAGGGCTTCACTTTTCTCGGCACCATCACGGTCCGGTCCCTTACGATCTCCCTGATCATTGCATCCGGTGCAAAGCCCTCCTGCGCATATGAAGGATGATAGAGCAGCTGCTCCGCTGCACTGTAGTCGACTGTTTTCAGGTCACGACCGAACTCACGGCCATAGCAGAAAACATTTGCCGCAATAAGCACAACGCCCGCTATTGTAAATATGATCGTCTTATTTCTTAAGGAAATTCCTTGCATACACCAGGATCCTTCCTATCGTCTTTCTGTCTATCACGAGCACCACAGCCAGTATGAACGCTCCGACCAGCACATCCGCGAGCATGCCTCCGACAAATGATGCTTCCATACAATATAACACCAGAAGCAGGGAATACAAAGCCGTCCTGCGGTATCCGTAGCCTATGGCTATACACTTTTCCGAAAAATAAGAGCCTATGGCAAAGTAGATCATATAGGATAAACCTGTGGTGATCGCCGCACCGAGTCCTCCCAGATGCGGGACCAGCAGCAGATTGCCCGCGATATTGGCCGCAAGCGCCACCACACTCGCTATATTCAGATACTTACCCTTCTTGGCATACTTGATGCTCTGGTTTGTGATCTCAAACATCATTGCAAATATCGGCATCAGCGTCAGGAACGGTATCACATTCTCCGCAGACCTGTAGTCAGGCCCCAGGATATAGACTATCAGATGTCTGAACAATATGAGGAGCACAGCCGCCAGCACACACATGACTGTCACGATGTCATAGGCTCCGCGGAAGAAGACCCTGTTCTCCTCCTCATCCCCGCTCTCAAACCTTTCCATGGCTATGGGCGACCAGTAAGCGATAAAGGTATTCTTGAAGGTGATAAGCAGTATCACTATCTTCATCGCGGCAGTATAAATACCAAGTTCATCAAAGTCCGACAGGCTCCTCAGCGCTATCCTGTCGCAGGACTGCAGGGCCCATTCCATAAGCAGTACGGTAATGAAGGGTAATCCGTAGGTGATAAGCTCCCTGTACGAGGGAACATATGCTCCGCTCTCACCCTCCGCTCCAGAAGATGCTGTGCGGTTCTTTACCAGATATCTGATGATCAGGAAGGTGGTCGTGCATCCCCAGGGGACCGCCAGTGCATAAAGCCCCACCCTGAAATCATTGCCTATCATATAGAAAGCCGCGATTATCGTAGCTATGGACAATACCTTTTCTATTATATTTATGTTGGAATACAGTACACCGTTCTGCTGCATCCGAACATCAAGGAAGAAGAACCTCTCGAATACTGAAATAAAGGTATAGATCACGACAAGAGCCACGACATCTCTCCCGCCCGCGCCGAAGAGGAACTGATTTGCCGGCCCCGAAAAGAGGATATATATGACTGAAAGTCCGGTAACTACAGAAAGCGATGGCACAAGACACCTTCTAAGAAGCGATCTCCTGTCTATGTCCTTCGCATAATAATACCTGATATACGCCTGATCCAGGCCCATCACAGAGAAGATATATATGATGGAGACAGCCGTCTCGAACATTCCTGTCTTGCCGTATTCATCGGTAGCCAGTATGCGCGTGAGCAGGGGTGTCTGTATGAAGCCCAGGATGAGCACTATGAAATTGCCGTAAAAGTAAGTCAGGAACCCCTTCAGCGGGCTCTGCGGCTTATCCTGCGAACTCATCGTATAGTCTGATATGCCTTTCTACGTATCTCTCCTCCGTATAGTTGTCCAGATATCTGTGATAGAAATATTCTCTCTGCTCTTCAAGAAGATCTCTGTCAGATGCCAGGGATCTGATACGTTCGATTCCCTTATTTATGTTAACCTTATCGTAAAGATCATCTTCTGTCCCGATCACCTCGGGAAGCCCTCCCACAGCCGTTGACACCACGGCACACTTCCGGCTCATCGCCTCTACGGCTGCCTTTCCGAAGGATTCAAACCGGCTTGTCATCAGGAAGATATCCACTCCGTAGTAATAATCAGACATCTCGGCCTGGCTCAGATCAAACCTCGCTCTAAGATGCTCCTCACCCACGGCCTTTTTCAGCCTGCCGATTATCTCCTCCACCTGTTCATCATCGCCTCTTTCAAAGGTAGAGAGCACTATATCCACGTCAAACTGCAGTCCCGATGCAGCGAGCGCATCTATGAAATCACAGGCAAAAGGCCAGTCCTTCTCCACGCATATCCTGCCTGCAAGCCCTATGACTATCCTTTCGTGCTCTTTACGTTTCGCGGGATCATATTCCCCGAAATACTTCGTGGATATGGTATTTGGTATGGACGATATCGGCCTGATATCTGACCCTTCCGTCCAAAGTCCCTTGTTGTATTCAGTCGTGGTCACGAGCATCCGTGCATCCTTCAGCACGGGGTCCATGAATATCCTGCTCCTCTTCCTGTATCCGTACAGCAGTCCCCTGTCAGTATAGATATAGGGTATATTACGGAAGCTCTTTCTCATGAAGCCGTATGTGATGAGCGACTCCGACATCTCTATATGTATGAGATCAGGCTTTTCCTGCTTTATATACCGTCTGAAGGCTTTCAGTCGATATATGAGGTTCACTGCCCTCTTCTCCCCCATTTCATATTCAAGTATCCTGAACCTGTAGTCTTCTGCCTTATGTGTCAGAAGCTTCGGGCATATCACGACCGGCTCATATCTTTTCTCTTTATCTGAAGCCAGTCCGTCACACACCGACAGCGTGGACATCTGTGCCCCGCCCGGCAGATCTATGGGATATTCAAGAAGATAAACGATCTTTTTCATCCCTTATACCAGCTCTCATATATAAGCGGTGCCTTGCTGAGCGGTCCTTCTTCATAAAAGAACTCCTCACCCTTAAGCAGATGCTCCGATACATCGAGCACCCTTCTTGCGGCCTCGGCCGGATTCCAGCTTCTTCTCATCTGTTCGTAAGCCCTGCGGCCCATCTCTTTGGCGGCCTCCCTGTCCTTAAGGCAGAGCTCCAGCCTGTCTGCGAGGCTCTTGGGATCTCCCGACCTGTATATATAGCCTGTCACTCCGTCTTCTATAAGAAAAGGTGTGGCTCCGGCGAGTGACGTCGCTATGGTGGCGCAGCCTGCGGATAGCCCTTCATATATCACCGACCCCCAGCCTTCAAGCTTATTTGAGGTACAGACATAGATATCCGCCTTTTCCATCTCCTTACGTGTATCCTCCGGAGACAGGTATCCCGGAAAGACAGTCAGCTCATCCAGTCCGTATGAGCTCACCATATCGCGGATATGCTTTTCTTCCTCGCCGTTTCCCACTATCTCAAGCTCAAAATCATATCCCCTGTCTCTTACCATGGCAGCAGCCTTAATAAGAAGGTCCACCCTCTTAAGCTTCAGGAACCTTCCGCACCACAGTATCTTCGTGCGACCCTCCTGCCACTTGAGCGCAGCAAGCTCATCCCATTCAAGTGCCTCAGGATACGGGAAATACCCGAATTTATAGCATCTGTCCTTATATGAACCAAGCAGGAAATCAAAGTCCGAAGCCACGAAGGCCCCGTTGCACAGGCAGTACAGTGCTTTGTTCTTCCTTCGCGAGATATGGTTGACATAAAATTTCTTTGCAAGATAGGGGATGAAGATCTTCCATTTCCCTTCTTTCAGCGCCCTCTCCGACAGTCTGAATGTCAGCCTGTCCATATCCAGCCTGTGGCGCACATACTTCTCTGGAGCGGTGCCCATTATCATCACATCCGCATTGTCCGCCAGCTCGTATGCCAGCCTGTCGTTTTCTTCACTCAGATGGGTCTTCAGCACGTAGGAAGGTATCTCTTCCTTCCCCCATCCCATCTTCGATCTGAATTGCTCCATGGGTTCTGTTTCCACGAACTTAAAGCCCTCTCCGAGATGCGAATACATCTCGTCGCAGAAGGCCTTCTGATGGTGATTGTAATAGTTGGAGATCAGTACCAGAGTCTTTATCATGTCATCCAAACCTCGCACCGAGGTACTTTATCAGCTCAAAAGCCACACATTCGAAGATATAAGCCCTGCTGTAGCCGTTGATCCTGTATACCATATAGCGTCTGTGTATCCTTTCAGGTATCTGCTTCGCAGGTATCTTCGTAGAAACTCCCCCTATCGTGAAGTCTGCGAGCACCTCATCTATCACGACTATCTTCGCATCGGTCTTCTTGACCGCAAAGTACAGATCCATATCATCTGAGATATTGAGGCATCTGAACCTGAACCTGTCATAGATCGTCCGCTTCACGAACTGGGTCGGATGGTTCCAGTCCCTCGATGTCGTGTATTTCCTGTATCTTGCCTTTTTTACAAAGGATTTGCCCGAAGGCATCACTATCCTGAGATTTCCGAAGCATAGATCAAAGCCTGTCTCGATATACTTTTTGACCACAGCCTGTATGCAGCCCGGCTCATACCAGTCGTCGGCGTTTATCATCCCGACTATCTCGCCCGTAGTCAGATCTATGGCCCTGTTCATGGCATCGTAGATACCGTCATCCGGCTCACTTGTGACCTTGAATTCTATATTCCTTGCTTCAAATCTCGGCCTGTACTCCTCGGCCACCTTCAGGGTATCGTCCTTTGATCCCCCGTCTTTTAATACATACTCTATGGGACCTTTGTAAGTCTGTGCCAGCATCGATTCAAAGGTATGCGCTATGGTATCCTGCGCATTCATGGATATCGTTATGATCGAAACCCGGATATCCTCAGGTTTTGTCCCCATCAAAGGCCTCCGTGGACTCTTCCGCCGTAAAGAGCACTGTCATAGTCTGCAGCAGTATCCTGATATCTCCGGCTATGCTGAAGTTCTCTATATACATGAGGTCGAGCATCAGCTTGTCCCGGCTTGTGGTATTGTATCTGCCCATCACCTGGGCATATCCGGTAAGCCCCGCCTTCATCCTGAGCCTGTATCTGAACTCCGGCAGATCCGCCGTGTATTCTTCCACGTTTTTCATCATCTCGGGACGCGGTCCCACGAGACTCATATCACCCCACAGTATATTTATCAGCTGGGGCAGCTCGTCTATCCTGTATCTTCTAAGCCACTTGCCGGTCGACGTTATCCTGTCGTCATTCTTTGTTACCGAGAAGTCTTCTCCGTTATTCTCCTTCATGGTACGGAACTTGATGATCCTGAAGACCTTACCCCCTACCGTTGCTCTCTCCTGCCTGAAGAAGATGCTTCCACCGTCCTCGCGGCGGATAGCTATGGCTGCTATCAGGAAAAGCGGAGAAGTGATGATGAGTCCGAGGAGAGATATCACTATATCACCCAGTCTCTTGATCACCCTCTGCTCGAATGTCATGTGTCTTGCCTCGGTATGATAGAAGGGCAGATCTGAGAAAAATGTCTCTTTTCCGGAGTGCAAAAGTATGTCTGTAATACTTGGATTTATGTAAACCGAGCTCCTGGCGCCGTAACAGAGCTCCGTCAGCTCCTCCAGACTGTCCTTTGAAACGTCATAGAAGAACACACAATCTGCCATTTTGATCTTTTCCGCTATATTGTGTTCATCCTTCACTACTGTGTCGTATATTTCATATCGCCTACCAAATATAGAAACAGCCTCTCTTACTTTTTCTGCTTCGGAAGCATCCCCGACCACAATAAGTGCTTTTTCCTTGGGGTTTACATAAAAATAGAACGCATTTCCTATCCTCGTAAAGATATCTATGATGAGTATCTGTGCCGCCATCGCAAGGAGCAGAAATCCGAAAGATGTGAACACGATCTTCTTGCCGTTGACATCGTTTGTGTTCATGATGATGAGCACGAGATATGTCACGATATCATCCAGTATGAGAGCTATCGAAAGGGATATCACTATGGGGCGTGACTTTCTCACACCAACATCAAATCCCCCGTATGCTCTGGCGAGCAGATATCCCATGACGACAAAGGTGAATACCATTATCACCGATGTACGTGACATCTCGAGTATCTGCCAGTTCTCTATGCCGAGCAGCAGAAACAGGACAGCCATGCAGAGTGCATACATCAAAAGTCCTGTTATCCCGATTATTGAATTCTTAAATCTCCTGATAAAGCTCATAATACTCCCTGAACCTGTCTTTCCTGTCATATGCTCCCGCCCGTGCCAGACAGTCCCCGGTTATGCCGGTCTGCTTTTTGCCGAGCAGCTCTATCGCAGCCATGACAGCCTTCAGATCCTGCTTCTCCGTCACCACTCCGGTCGCATCATCTACAGTCTCCGGACTCCCTCCGGATCTGTACGTTATCACCGGTGTCCCGCAGGCAAGCGCCTCCAGATTGGTCGTCGGGAAGGTGTCTTCATACGTCAGGTTTACATAAATATCTGCCGCAGAATACCATCTGACAAGCTCTTCCACGCTGTCCGTATGGCCTATCTTCAGTATGGCCGGCGGCAGCAGGTTCATCTGCGACTTCTTAAGTCCGATCATGGCTATGGCATATTTTTCCGGATCAAGCCGTAATGCAAGCTTTGCCATATCAAACATGCCCTTCCTGTCTCTCCAGGGGTTTGCCACGCCGAGAAGCAATACTCTGTCGCCTATCCCGTACTTTTCCCTGATATCTGAGCCGAAGGGCCTGAATACTCCCAGATCTATACCCGTATTTATCACCCTGACCGGGTATTCCGAAAGCATCGACTCCTTCACCTGGCTCTCAAGCCAGTGGGAAGGTGTCACAAGATGCATTCCCCGTATCCCGGTGAAGGCGGACTTTTTATCGCTGTAGTTCTTCTTTGAAGCGTCACATATAAGCGATGCGGGATAGACCTTCTTTTCGGGACATGACCCGCACGACCCGTCCTTCCACTTTTCACATCCGCGGTATTCGTAGTGGACACAGTGTCCCGTGAAGCTCCAGCAGTCATGGAGAGTCCATACCACGGGGATCTCCGACTTTTTAAGCCACTCAAAGAGCAGCTTGTAGTTTACATAATATCCATGTGCGTTGTGGAGCTGGATCAGATCAGGCTTGTATTCTTCAAGCCTTGCTATCAGACGTTTTGTGGCACCGGTACTGTATGCGCCGTGCCGGTCCGTGATGCGGCTTAGGACGCCGTGCATATACATATCGGCGTCCGAACCTATGCGATAGTTGTCGTATCCGCTTACTTCATCTCCCCTGCCCCGGCAAAGCAGTACCTCTCCGCCGTGGGACAGTATCTCATCGGCAGTACCGCAGGCTATGCGCCCTATACTGCCTGTCCCTATTACAGTATTGATGATGGCTGCTCTCAACGATCCTCTCCCAGTATGATCCTGAGTACTCTCTGCTGTCCCTTCTCGAATTTCTTCGACAGCTGCAGATCTCTCATCTCCGATCTCACGTGAGGCATATCAGCCAGCCACATTATGGTCTTGATGATGGTGAGCGTATCCACGCGCTCTCCCAGTCCCAGGTTGATGAATCCGTTGCCCATGCCGGCAAATACATGCTCGGCTTCTCTCTCATTCTGGGCCAGTACTATGGCCGGCACACCCATGGATGCGAGCTCGAAGATCGTACGTCCCTGGCTCGTGACGCACATATCGGCTTTTCTCATATAGGTCGACACCCTCTTTGCATCATGATGCACATAGATATTGGATGCCGGCATGCTTATGATCTGCTCCTTGTGTGCATAAGCAAAACCTGTCAGGAAATGGAACTCCACTCCCGGCATCTTTGGATGCAGCACCTGACAGATATCGTACATCTTGCCCGTCAGATTTGCGGGATCCACACCGCCGAACATTATCATGATATTCTTGCACTCCGCAGAGAAATCCCTCGGATGCTCCGTGAGGAACTCGTCTCTTATGAAGTAGTAATCAGATCCCTCGTAAACATGCGGAGGCTTATTGGGTCTGTTCTCGTAGAGAGCGTTGATCACGGCGTCCGCAAGCCATGCTCCCGGTCCCATATCCTCGAAGTTCACTATCCTCTTAGTATATTTTCTCTCCAGCTTTATGAGGTCCTCATCCGTATCCAGTACGTCATTGATGATGATATCCGGCATGTAGTTCTTCAGTACCTTCTCATACTCCTCATCATCTCCTATCACCTCATAAGGCAGATAAGTCTCTTCAAGCTTTGCTCTTCCTATCACGCTGTCCTTATCCGTGACAAAGAGGACATCATGGCCTATGAGCTTGTAGGCTATGGACATACACCTGTAGATATGTCCCATGCCGAGTGCCGGCTTGCCCACGCACCTCATCAGTATCCTCTTGCGCCTGAGTATCGACTCTGCCGCGATCCAGTCCTCCTCGGAGTCTATATCCACAGCCTCCTTGGGGTCTGTCTCATATACGGTTATCTTCTCGCCTATCCTGCTGTTCTCTGTGACACAGCCGCGTCTTGTTATGACAAAGGCACCGGATTCCAGGAAGTTGCTCGGAAGCTCCTGAGAATTCAGTCTCTTCTCATAGTTCTTTACTATCTTGCCGTCACGCTCGGTCCATGACAGATGCGGACGGTTGACGCAGGATATCATGGTGTCCAGATCGGACTCAAGAAAAGCCTTTACCGCGCTTTTAAGCGTCGATGACCTGAGCGTAGGAGACGTAGCCTGCATCGTGATCACCACGTCATAGGCATCTCCCTTCTCCCGCTCCATCTTCATCAATGCGTCATATACCACGGGATCGAGAGTAATATTATCTGCCGACAGCCTCTCGTCTCTCCATATTATGTCAACCTTTTTGCTCTCCGCTATACCTCCGAGCTCTTCGTCATCCGTGGTTACGCATATATCCACGTTATGATCCTCGGCCAGTCTCTTGGCGTTTTCAATGGAATACAGTATCAGGGGTTTGCCGTTCATCATCCTGACGTTCTTTCTCGGTATCCTCTTTGAACCGCCTCTTGCGGGTATCACCACTAATATCTTCATTGTTCATCGTCCTCCGATACGAAGATTATAACATATACACAGGCAGCCGCATAATCCGTTCACCATACGCGACTGCTTACTTCTTACGCATTATCGCAAAAAAGGCCCTGATATCCCTTCGCCATATCCAGGCAAGCAGCCCCGTGACCACAGCCGCCAGCAGATATCTGTACAAAACGCTCTCGCACAGCATGCTGAATACCGTTCCCACAGCTATCGTCAAAAGCAGCATAAGGAAATACCTGCCGTCCGGATATATCTTCTTTTTCAGTATGAGCGTACTGGCCACATAGTGGAGTATCATCAGTATAAAGTATCCTGCAAGCGTGGTATAAGCCGCCGCTATATATCCGTATCTTGAGATGAATATGTAGTTCAGCAGGATGTTTATCCCGGCTGCGATACATGAGTTGAGCGCAAGCAGAGCCGTCTTCTTGTAGAATATCTCCACATTCACATAGTTGGAGTAGAAATACTGGCACAGGGTCCCGAGTGCCACGGGAGCCACCACCCACATGGATTCATGATAGGGCTTCGCATACAGTATCTTCACCATCTCGGGCGCTACCGCTATGAAGCAGAGCGTTGCAAAGCAGCTCGCCTCCATCAGTATCTTATTATCCCTTCTTATCGCATCCACATCGCCCGCATCGAGCCTTTCGTTAAAGAGAGGCACCCATGCGTTTCCGACAGCGTTTGTGACGAACATCAGCAGAGTACCTATCGTGTACCCCGAAGTGTAAAGCCCTACTTCGGACAGTCCGCACATCTCGGATATCATGGAGACGTCTATACGTGCAAGAAGTATCATAGCCAGTCCGTGGGGTATGGTCGGAAGTCCTATCCTCAAAGCATACTTCCAGTATTCCGGCCTGATCACAGCCTTTCCCTTCGCAAGCAGCACCACATAGCAGCACAGGGCTACGGCCGCCGAAGGTATGACTGTACCCAGTATCTTCGCAAACCCTCTGTCCTGCGGCATTAGCAGGATCAGCGCTACCGACAGCAGTACGGTAGTCACCGTGATGATCACGGATATCGCTATATTGCCCTTGTATCTGTACTCGAAGCGCAGCTTGTACTGCATATAGTCTATGGACGGGTACAGGCACATGTAAGCAAACAGTATGAAGATGATCAGCCTGTTGTAGCCGAGCAGCCCGTCTTTTGGCATGAAGATCATGACAAGTATAAGAAGTGCCAGTCCGAAGAAAGATGACAGAGCCTGTATCGAAGACATGAAGGCGTCGAAATCCTTTCCGCGATAGTCAAGCTTTGCCCTGCCGACACTGTATATCAGGCAGAGTCCGCATATCACGTAAAGTATCGATACGTAATTGTTGAAATTATTGGCAAAACCCGTCTCCGATGTAGTCAGGAGACGGGTGTATATCGGAGCCGTGATGATGCCGACGGCTCTTATCATTACATTTGATATGACATACCAGATGCCGGATTTTACTGCTTTCCCTGAATTATCCTCAGTCATCCTCTTCTTCCTTCGGGAAGCCCCGCAGCATATCAGGCTGCAGGATAGTATCTTCGGCTATCTCGCAAGCGGCAGTCCTTCCGATCACCATACCGATCTCGGTCGGAGATATGCCGGTTCCGGGACGCTTGAATGTAAGCTTGTCTCTGGTCACGAGCTCCCCTTCAGCTATGCGCTTTGCTGCCACCAGAGATCTTCTCGCATTGAGTCTTGCAGAAGCCTCGCTTTCAAGTGATACCAGTTCGCCGCTGCCACGGAGCATGTCCATGCGCTCTATAGCTTCCAGTATCTTCTTCGCGTCGGACGGATCCATTGCGTGATAGTGATCATTGCCCTTGAGGGTCTTGTCCAGAGTGAAGTGCTTCTCTATAAGCTGAGCTCCCATGTTGTAGGCCACCTTGGCTACGTCGCACTCGGGAGTAGGCTTGGTATGATCCGAATAGCCCACATAGCAGTCCGGGAACTGCTGCTTCAGCGTCTTTATCTTCAGCAGGTTCGCATGCTCCAACGGTGTCGGATACTCCAGCACGCAGTGCAGCAGAGCGAGCTCACTGTCGTTGACCGCCCTTATGGTATCCACGGCCCTCTCTATCTCATCAAGCTCCGAGGCACCGATGGAAAGGAGCATCGGCTTGCCCTTCTTGGCCTGATACTCTATGAAAGGTATGTTTGAGAGGTCGGAAGACGATATCTTGTACACGTTCATGAGGTCGCACAGATAATCGGCACTCTCCGTATCAAACGCCGTAGACAGGAACTCTATGCCAAGCTCATCCGCATATTCCTTGAGCTGTCTGTATTCAGCCTCACCGAAGGAATCAAACTTGTGGAAGAGCTCATACTGCGATCCCGTAGGCTCCTCGCTCCTGTCCCAGTAAGAAGGTGAATCCTTGGCTGCCAGGGTCTCTGCCTTGTATGTCTGGAACTTTACCGCATGTATACCCGCATCGCGGGCCTCTTTTATCATAAGTCGTGCCGCCTCGAGGTTTGATATCCCCTCTTTCTCGGCTATATCGTAATAATTGACTCCGATCTCAGCGATCAGTACGAACTTTTTTTCCTTAAGCCTGCTTACTATCGTGCTTTCCATTTGCCGTAATTCACCAGTCCTTTCTCATAAAAATCCAACAGCACCTCAAGTTCCCTGTCAAACTCCTCAGATTCCTCATGTCTTCCGGCAAATATCTCCTCCGCCTCGTCCATGAGATAGAATATCTTCACTTCATTTCCTGCCTGCTTCACCGCATGGATATAGGCAGCCGCGGAATGTATGTTGTCCGTCTGCCCGAATGCCCTTATCGCATCCGGCAGATCCTCGAACGACCTGATACGTGTGATGCCGTCGATAAGAGAAAACGGCACGTCACCGAACACTATGCTCTTCTTTCCCATAAGCGCCGCTTCGTACGCTGCAGTTCCCGTGATGGTGACAACTCCCTTTGCGTTTGTGATCCACGGTTTAGGATCCTTGTAATAGTTGAGCTGTACCACGCGTACATTCGGAAGCTCTGCCGCCCTTCTGTAGAAGGAGAGATCCCTTTCTCCGAGCATCGCCTGATGCTCCTTCACATAGAGTTTCCAGCCAACGGGCAGTGCCTTGGATACCTGCTCTATGAGGTTCAGCTCATCCACATAGAAGGAAGCCTTGACGAAGACTGACGACTCGGGTATCAGATGCAAAGGCATGTATACGTAGTCCTCACCCTCCACCGGAGGCTCGAAATAGTCATTCGGCACGAGGAGCTTCCTCTTGATCCTCTCCACATCAAGATAATACTTAAGATAAGGCTTTGTGGGAGCATACAGCA
>JAEEGO010000113.1 GCA_016280355.1 Lachnospiraceae bacterium
CTGCACAGGATGTTCCAGGAGTGGCAGAGCACCAACAGCTACAAGACGCTGCCCATAAGGGTGGGTGTATTTGCAAGCTATACGAAGGACACGGACATCAGCATAGCATGCGACAAAGCAAAGCTTGCCTGCGATACGCTGAAAAACACATATGTCTCAAGCATCCATTACTATGATGAGAGTCTGCAGGAGGATATAGACAAGCATCAGTACATCATCTCCAATATCGATAAAGCCATAGAAGAAAAGTGGATAAAGGTGTATTACCAGCCCATAGTGAGGGCAATAAACGGAAAAGTCTGCGACGAGGAGGCACTTTCAAGGTGGATCGATCCCGTCAGGGGCTTCCTGTCACCGGGAGACTTCATCCCCATACTCGAGGAGTCCGGACTCATATACAAGCTGGATCTCTTTATCGTGGATCAGGTGATAGAGAAGATGAAGAAGACGGAGGAAGCAGGACTGCATGTGGTGCCTCAGTCTATCAACCTTTCAAGGAGCGACTTTGATTCCTGCGATATAGTCGGTGAGATCTGCAAGAGAGTTGATGATGCAGGTGTGAGCCATGAGCTGATCACCATTGAAGTCACCGAGAGCATAGTGGGCAGTGACTTTGAGTTTATGAAGAAGCAGGTCGGCAGATTCCGTAAGCTCGGCTTCCAGGTGTGGATGGATGATTTCGGAAGCGGCTATTCTTCGCTCGATGTATTGAGAGATCTGGAGTTTGATCTGATCAAGTTTGATATGAGCTTCATGCGCCGTCTGGATGAGGGCGACTCAAGTAAGATAATACTGACCGAGCTCATGAGGATGGCTTCGGCTCTTGGCATGGAGACCGTCTGCGAGGGCGTGGAGACAAAGGAACACGCCACCTTCTTAAGAGAGATCGGATGCTCGAAGCTGCAGGGATACTATTTCTCCAAGCCTGTGCCCTTCGAGGAGATACTTGATCGCCATGAAAAGGGAACAGAGATCGGCTTCGAAAATCCTCAGGAGTCCGGATATTATGAGTCGATAGGACGCATCAATCTGTATGATCTCGCTGTGGTCGCAAGCGAAGGAGAGGACAGCTTCAGGCATCTCTTCAACACACTTCCCATGGCCATCATGGAGATAGACAGGAAGATAGACAGAAATACATGCACGGAGAAGGCACTTATCACACGAAGCAATCAGTCGTTCCGTGATTTTGCCGAGAGGACCTTCGGATACGGGCCGACGGAAGAATACGTGGATGTGGCGGATGATATAGAGGGCGACTGGACAGACTTCATAAGAAAGCTGGTCAGATGCGGAGAGGACGTCAACCGTACCATCCTTGATGAGAGACTCCCGGACAAGACCATAGCGCATATCTTCGTACGTAAGATCTCAAAGAACCATGTGAACGGACATATGGCAATAGCGGTCGCGATAATGGCCATCACCGATCACAGCGGAGACACCTCATACGCGAACATATCGAGAGCGCTGGCTGCAGACTACTTCAATCTTTTCTATGTGGATCTGGATACCGAGGATTTCATAGAGTTTACGTCAGAGTCGGGTAAAGAGGCGATAGCCGTGGAGAGGCACGGAAAGGGCTTCTTTAAGGCTGCAAGAAAGGATGCTCTGAACCATCTGTACATAGCGGATATAGACAGGTTCGTTACCACATTCACCAAGGAAAACGTGATAAAGTCGCTGGATGAGCAGGGCAACTTCATACTCGTATACCGGCTGATGCAGGGAGATATCCCGATATATGTGAACATGAACATAATGCGGATGCCCGATGACGGTAATCATATCATCATAGGTGTGCGAAACGTGGATGCACAGATGAAGAAGGAAGAGGAGCATGCAAGGCTTAAGCATGAGAGGGTAATATATACAAGGCTATCCGCCCTGACCGGAAATTATCTGGCAATGTACAATGTGGATCCGGTGACGGAACACTTCATAGTATGCAGTTCTTCTGTTGACTATGACGGGCTTGGACTGGCGACAGAGGGAGAGGACTTCTTCGCTCAGTCAATGGAGGATATGCAGAAGACTCTGATGGATGAAGATATCCCCGGGATGAAGAAGGTTTTCACCAAAGAAAACATGCTCTCTGAGATAAAAAAGAACGGGGTATTCGAGACAAAGTACAGGCTCGATTTAGAAGGCATGCCGACGAATGTTATCCTACGTGCTGCGCTTTTAACGGAAGATGACGGAGAAAAGCTGATAATTGGTGTGGTACAAGATATAAGTCACGGCGAGGAATAAGGATACGTGCTGTCGACGTATCGATACATTTCTCAGTATTGACGGGGGGTGGATATGAACATCAGGATAAAGTATTTTTCGGATGAGATAGAAAGACTCAGATACATAGACGGCAAGAGCGACTGGATAGACCTGCGCTCTGCGGAGGATGTAAAGCTCAAGGCAGGAGAGTTCCATCTGGTGCCGCTCGGGGTCGCAATGGAGCTGCCAAAGGGATATGAGGCCCATGTGGTGCCGAGATCCAGTACTTTCAAAAACTTCGGTATCATCCAGACCAACTCATGCGGGATCATAGATGAGACATACTGCGGCGACAATGACCAGTGGTTCATGCCGGTATACGCCCTGAGGGATACGGAGATACACATAAACGACAGGATATGCCAGTTCAGGATATTCGAGCATCAGCCTGCGGTAGAGTTTGAAGAAGCCGAGCATCTTGAAGGCGCAGACAGGGGCGGATTTGGAAGTACAGGAAAGAATTGAAAAACAGATAGAGGTGACCGGGGAGAACGCTGCCTCGGCACAGTCTGCCCTTAAGGCTTCCGCGGTAAACAAGATGTCGGGAGCCGAAAAGGCTTCGGCGGCGGAGCAGGAGAAGCCTGACAGGGCGGAAGCGATGAAGGAAGATCTGCTTACGGTACGGGGCTTCAGGTTCACCGCGATAGCAGACGCCAAGACTGCCGAAGAAGAATATAAGAAAATGGTCTATATCAACGACCATATGAACAAAGAAAACCCGGAGGAGGTCCTTGCCATTTACGACAAGATGATCGAGAACGGGCTTTTTGTCACTCCGGTCGGAGTGGATTTCCTGATGAGGATAAGAGAATATCTTATGGACTGCGGACAGATAGAGCCGGAGCGCATCAGGCCGATAGAGACAGGATCGCTTTTCACTCAGAGAGCCAGGAATGAAGCAAGAGCGGAGGCAAGACCCAGAGTCACGACCAATCTGACAGAAGAGAACAGGGAGCTGAAGCGCAAATACCATATCGCACTTGCTGCAGCCATAGTCTCTTTCATACTGGTCTTAGCCATGTTCATCGTGGCGAAGACATCGGACAATCCCAATATCATAAACTACAAAGAAGCATTGGAAAATCAGTACGCCGAGTGGGATGAGGCACTGACGCAGCGCGAGGCGGCAGTAAGAGAGAAAGAGGAAGCACTGAAAAATGGAGAAGATTAAAGTACTCATAGCAGATGATGAAAGCCGTATGAGAAAGCTCGTCGGGGACTTTCTGAAGAAGAAAGGCTATGAGGTGATCGAGGCGGAGAACGGACAGCAGGCAGTGGATATCTTCTTTGACGGAGGAGAAGAGATATCGCTTGTGATACTGGACGTGATGATGCCCGTGATGGACGGATATGAGGCATTAAAGGAGATACGGCAGTATTCAAAGGTGCCTGTCATCATGCTCACGGCAAAGGGTGAAGAGAGGGATGAGCTGAAGGGATTTGATCTCGGAGCGGACGAGTATATCTCAAAGCCTTTCTCGCCCAATATCCTTGTCGCGAGAGTGGATGCGATACTTAGAAGAGCCGATGTCATAGGCGAGGGCAAGAGACTCGAGTCGGACGGTATAGTGCTCGACACCGCGGCACACTCGTGCACCATAGACGGCAGCGAGATAGAGCTTTCCTTCAAGGAGTTTGAGCTTTTGCAGTACTTCATGGAGAATGCCGGTATAGCGCTGTCCAGAGAGAAGATACTAAACAACGTATGGAACTATGATTACTTCGGCGATGCGCGTACCATAGACACCCATGTGAAAAAGCTGCGTGCCAAAATGGGTGATAAAGGGGACTCCATCAAGACCATATGGGGAATGGGTTACAAATTCGAGGCCTGATAAAAAAGATGATCAGATGGAGAGGGAAAAATGAGTGATATCAGAGTTTATGCGGTAACAGAGGATCAGGCAGAGGAAGCAGCGGGACTTATGATGCCGGCACAGGCGAAGGCTTTGAAGATGGGTCTTCCGATCACCGTGCTGGCAGCGGTGATCGAAGATAAGGCGGTAGGTGTCATAGCAG
>JAEEGO010000114.1 GCA_016280355.1 Lachnospiraceae bacterium
GCAAAAGATATTCCGACGGCAAGTGCATCTATACTCGTGGCTACGGCAAGTACCAGCATCTCCTTATGCTTTATCACGCTGCTCCCTTCCGGTATATCGGAAGGTTTCTCCCTGACAGCTTCCACTATCATCTTGCCTCCTATAAAGGCAAGCAAGGCAAAAGCCACCCAATGATCCACCGATTCAATATATACCCGAAACTGTGTCCCGAGAAGCCATCCCAGTACAGGCATCAGCGCCTGAAATACACCGAAATACAATCCTATGATCAGAGCCTGCGCCTTATCCGGCTTCTTCATGGCAAGGCCCTTGCATACCGCTACGGCAAAAGCATCCATGGAAAGGCCTGTCCCTATGAGAACTATCTCGATCCACATGTCTTTATTTCCTGCTCTTTTCCTTCAAAGACTTAAGGTATTCCTTCTGTTCGGGTGTTATCCTGTAGCTTTCCACCGATTTCTGTATTGCTTTGTTGTGTGTCCAGACGTCCAGACGTTTCTCTTCGATATAAGGGATCACGGTATCATACTGCTTTGCCAAAGCCGTAGCAAAATACCAAGCCTTCATCATATTCACATAGTATTCTTCCGACTTTATCTTCGCCACCATCTCCGGATACTTCGGATCAAAATCATCATCCAGATAGTGGGCCATCAGCATACCTATCCCGAATCTTACTGTATAGGTATCTTTTGAAGCCATCCATTTCTTTATTTCCTTCAAAAGCTCCTTATGATGCTTCTTAAAGACCTTCGGGGACATCTGATCGCAGGTTGCCCAATTGTCCACCCACGGAAGAAATCTTTTCACTTCTTCGATACACGCTTTGTAATCTTTCATCCCGGAGATGATGAAGGCCTGAAGCTGGTCTTCATCAAAGTATCCGTGCGGAAGGTCTGAAAGAAATCCTTCGATCTCTGCCCGCTTTGCCATATCCTTTGCGTATTTTCTTAATACCGGTGTCCTGACACCTATCATCCTTTCAGGATCACAGTCCGGGATCAGCTTTATCTGGAAATCCCTGTATCCTTTATCCTGCATTTTAAAGAGTTCTTCTCTTATCTCCTCTTTGATATCCATCTCTTTCTCCCTTTGGACACTCCCCTGTCGCAATCCTCATAAAATCATATCATAAATCATTACTCCTTTTATGGCAAAATACGGACACATACGAAGACCTCCGTGCATCTGCACGAAGGTCAATTGTTTTTCACATCTTAAGGGAAGTCTTACCTTACCAGTACCTCTTTCATAACGTAACCCGGGCCATAGTCTCCCAGCACCTCAAGAGCCTCCTCACGGGTTCCATAGCTGCCAACCACTTTCTGGTTTTTGACATCTATTATCTGATAGTCAACTCTTGTATTTCCGCCTGCTTTGTTCCTGTTAGCCTGAGCCCCTCCGGATATTCCTTCAAGAGCCTGATCAGTAAGTTTGTTTTTTCCTGTCATAGTAGTATTCCTCCTGTGATTATCTTTTTATATTGTATTATACGAACGTATCGGAATTCTGGCAGCATATCAGTGAAGTTTAAAGTGACTCACTATCTCTGTCAGTATTCCCGCCGTATTCTGCTGATCTGTCGCAAGACCTGCCACGCTGTCTACGGCATCTGCCACTTGATCCCCATACCTCTTCTTTTCTTCATGTATCCCTCCTAACTGAAATGATAACTGTTACATGTATCTATAATACCAGAAGCTTAACGGTCAGTTAGTATAGTTGTCGAAATACCCCTGTACCAGAACAACGGGCGTACCCTTGTCTCCCGATCCGGATGTCAGGTCGCAGAGAGATCCGATCAGATCCGTAAGCTGTCTTGGAGTAGTTCCCTCGCTCGCCATCTTGCCCACAAGATCCTTATCCTTTGCCTTGATACTCTCCGAAATGGCTTTTTTCAGTTCTTCCCCTGACAGATCCTTGAAGTCATTGTCCGCAAGGTACTTTAGCTTAAGTTCGTTGGGCGTACCTATAAGTCCGTCCGTAAAGGCCGGAGATACGACCGGATCGGCCAGTTCCCATATCTTACCCTGAGGATCCTTGAAAGCTCCGTCTCCGTATACCATCACCTCAACATGCTTTCCTGTCTTATCGAGTAACATCTTCTGTATGTTAAGCACCAGTTCCTTGCACTCTCTCGGGAAAAGCTTCACCTTATCCTCCGTAGCCTTGTTTGATCCGAGGAGACCGTATTTCTCATTGCATCCGCTACCGTTCACCGGCGCGTTCATTATCTCATCGAGTCCGTATACCTTCTCAGCGCCTCCGGCCAACAGTATCCTCTTGGTCCTTGCCCTTGTATGGATGTCACAGTTGATCACGTTTTTGGTGTAATCAAGTATTGCCTTCGGCTGATTGGCAAATACGATCTCCACTTCACAGTCGCAGTCGCGTACCAGCTCACCGTAGTAAGTCACATAGTCCACGCCGGTGAATTCATGCTTGTTCTCACCGAAAAGTTCGCGGTATTTTTCCAGTGAAAGCACATCGCTGTAGGGATTAACCCCGGCTTCATCTATCTTGTCGAGGCTCACGAGACAGTTGCCCACCTCATCCGAAGGATAAGAGAGCATGAGCACGATCTTTTTGCAGCCCTTTGCTATACCCCTCAGGCATATTGCAAATCTGTTTCTGGAGAGTATCGGGAAGATGACGCCAACGGTATCTCCGCCAAGCTTCTTTTTCACATCCTCAGCTATATCATCCACGGTACAGTAATTGCCCTGAGATCTCGCAACTACAGATTCAGTAATGGATATCACATCTCTGTCACGTATCTCAAACCCCTCCGACTGTGCTGCGAGGAGCACCGATTCCGTGACGATAGATGCAAGATCGTCCCCCTGTCTTATGATGGGACATCTGATACCTCTTGATACCGTGCCTACTCTTCTTTCATCCATTTCATGATCCTCCTTGTGTATATTAAAATACCTGTCTTCAGTACTTATTCTTCATGAACATATAGGCTCCAACAGTCTCATGCCAATATCATACATATCGTCATTCACCTGATCATACAGCCAGTCAGCCATGGTCACATCATCACTCTTTTTCGATGCAAAAGAAATCTCCTTCAGTGCAGTATGGACCGTACCACCCTTGCCCACGGCAAGCGGAAGCATCTGCCAGTTGAAGATATAGAAATGAAAATCAGCTGTTATTTCTCTGAGCTGCTCCGTCATATGCCTCAGCTGTTCATAGAAGACCTGCTGTACATCCGCATCCGTCTTGTACTGCTTGGTCATGATATCATTATAGTATGAGCTCAACAGATAATCTCTGGTGCTGCTTGCGTACAGATACTTGAATCTCTCTCCGTATTCCCTGTACAGCACTTCATACCAGTCCACGGTCGGATTGTCCGTATGGATCGTATCGACAAATCTGTCATCAGCCTTCCATATCTCTCCGGCTGTCCTCTTCCAGTCCTTAAAAAGAAGCAGACCGCTGTCTGACAGCAGCGTGATATCACTGCAGTTCGGATAGTAGTCATCCGCTATCTCGGGTGCGAGGGCAGGCACTGCAAAGGCTCCCGCCGAGTTGCCGGCCACAAGTATCCTCTCGGGATTAGGGAAAAGCTTCTTTGCCACCTCCATGGTGAGTCTGAAATTATTATGACCGTTGAAATACAGTATCTTTTCCTCGCCCTTTTCATCCCTGTATGCGAACTCGCTGTTGCCGATATGAAAGTCTCCCGTAGCATATGTCACTACGACAAAATTCCATTTTGCAAACGGATTGGCGGCATTCTTCGTATTTGTGATACCGATATTGATGTTCATCAGCTGCGTGAATGGTCGCAGATTATTCCAGTAGAAGTTTGGCAGTCCCGCAGCCACCTTTCCGCCCGTCACGGGTCTTGCGGCAGTGTATTCATTCCATGCCACACCGCCACCGGATATGATGATGCAAAGATTGTTCTCCGTGCCTTTGCTGATATAGGTATGGTAACTGCTGCCATCTCCCGATCTGCCCTCGGGCAGGGGTACCCTGTACCACTGCATCTCCTCCGGCTCGCCCTTCAGGTCATCCACCTCCAGCCTGTTTTTTACGGTACGGCCTATCGTGTTTTCCAGACCGTCACCCATTTTCGATACGATCTTTATCCCCTGTTTCTTCGGTTCTATCTTCATCAGACGCTGAATCTCCTTCCGAGTGCTGTCTTCAGGTCTCTCGATCTGAAGACTATCACCGCAGCCATAAATATCAGATAGCAGGCGATGATCGTTACAGCCGGTATGGCCACAGGATTGACTCCCGTACGTATGGGTATCAGCTGCGCGAGTGCAGCCGCGGTGTCCACTACAATATAAGTGACATATTCGCTCGGTCTAAGCTTCCTGATAAAAGCGATAAATATGGTGATAAGACCGAGTCCCAGCAAAGTGAAGGGCGTAACCCAGGCTAAAGACCATCCGTGCATATGGGTCATATAGTCCACGTAGATGTTTACTGCTATGGCCACATAAGTCTCCACCGTTATCAGCTTAAGTATATTTCCCTTTACATACATTGCTGCCAGCACGTCTATCCAGCCGACCAGTATGCCGAGCATCACAAGTCCTACCCAGGGATGCTCCCTGCCAAGTATCCATCCCACCGTGGCAAAGCTGATCTCCAGTACGAGAAAAATGAAGGTGATGATCTTTATGAACGTAAAGGAGCTGACCTTGAAATCTATCACCGGAAAGGCCGTAAATCCGGCAGATTCAGATACGCTTACCTCATCCGGTACGTCTGTTATTTTTCCCTGACATAGCGGACAGCATCTCTTATTACCTCTTATGACTATCTTGCATTTGGGGCAGTAGTTCATATGCTTTTCTTCTACCTCCGTGCTTTCTTACGGGTCTTTTCGGCACCCTTCGCTTCTTTTTTCTTTCTTCTTTTCTCTTTCCTGCTCAGTTTCGTACCGGCTTCAGCTTCGGTCTTCTCTGGACTTTGCATATCTCCGGACAGATTGTGATCGTTTGTCGAAAGCTCCACCTCCACACCGAGCGATACGAGTCTTCTGAAGAAGTGTCGCATCACATCATGTGTCGCATACGGTGAGACCTCCCCAAATACCATCCTGTCTCCGTATGAGCTGATGCATACCTGCTGAGAAGGCGCTGCCATGAAAGCGGAAAATCTGTCAATATAGGGAGCCAGCTTCTCCGGCATATCTATCCTTCCCAGATTGGAAAGAGTCGTCGTGACTCCCTTCTTCGCCTGCCTGTTGAAGAAATCTATCACTATATCCTTCACCCAGATGGGAACCATTTTTATGGCTATATGATCCTCAAAGGAAGCATAGGTATTCATGATGCGCTCCACACTGTCTTCCTTCAGCTGTTCCTCATATTCTTCCTTAACGGTCTTGACTATGGAAGCAATGCTTCCGTCGTACTGCTCCGCCCTGTAGACGATACTTATGACACCGAAGAAATTCCTTGTGGTATCGGACTTAAAGAACTGCCTTAAGTTCACTGGTACCTGCACCACTATCGGACGCTGTCTGTCCCTTCGTCTCATGGAGTCTATGACCGCCTGTATATAAAGCGATGTGGTGTATACTCCGACGGTAGTCCCGTTTTCCTTTGCAAGCGCGACTATCTTTGAAGCAGATACCGTCCCTTCCACCAGATGCGGCAGAAGATTCTCATCTATATCACCCGTTATTTGATATGCCTTGCCTACAGACAGATGCCTCAGCTGCTTCAGCTGTCTGCCAAGCTTCTGCTTACTGTAATACTTGTCAAACGCATCGCCCTGCTTTTCCGAAACCGATGATGTCTCACCCTCATATTTCTCAGATACGATACCATGCTTTATCTCCAGATATCTCGCTACCAGTCTCCTTAAGAAGATAAATCCGCCCGTCCCGTCTGCAAGCACATGGAACATCTCAAGATTGATACGGTTCTCGAAATAGTTCACCCTGTAGAGCAGGTTCGTCCTGCCGGGGTAGTATATCGGGGAGCAGGCACTAAGATGATCTTCGGATATCTCAGGCATCAGATCGCTGTCCTCCAGATAGTACCAGAAGAATCCCTTCTTCAGCACACACCGAAACATCGGGAAATCTTCTATCACTTCATCATGAGCCTGCCTGAGTATATCGGGATCTATCCTCTCCTTCAGCTCACAGCATATGCGAAAGACCCTCGTATCCGCCCCCTTGGCGGATGAAGGGATTATCTTCGCTGCATTATCCAGTTTGTACCATTTTTTGTTGTTACTTTCCGTTGGCATAGTAGGTATCAAATATGTATTTTGCTGCGGGGACGGCACTTTCGGAGCCACTGCCGCCGTTCTCCATTATGACTGTCACCACGATATCCGGATCATCCGGATCGGAAAACCCCGTGAACCATGAATGGCTCATTCCTTTTATCTTACCAAATTCTGCCGATCCTGTCTTGCCTGCAACGGCATAAGGCAGACCTTTAAATTTCTTACCCGTTCCGGTAGTGCATACCTGCTGCATATACCTGTTCAGTTCCGCCGCTTCATCCGCAGTCATTATCTTCTTGTATTCCTCAGGCTTGTATTCTTTTATCAGAGTCCCCTGATAGTTCGTCTTCTTCACTATCTCCTGCGCCCTCATCATCACACCGTCATTTGCTATCGCCTGTGTGATCAAAGCAATATGCAAAGGTGTGACGAGCGTTGCACCCTGGCCTATGGAAGTCTGCATTATCTCCTTTGTACTTGATGTGGAATTGAGCGAAAATTTCGATCTGCTGTAAGCCAGATCCGTCGGGAGCACTCTGCCAAAGAGGAACCTGTCAGTCGTATCCGTAAGCTTCGGTATGTCCAAAGACAATCCTATATTCGTGAAAGAGGAATTGCAGCTTTCGGCGAAAGATTTCAGCAGATCCACGTGACCATGTACGCTGCCGTGATAGCACTCCACCTTTGAATCATCCACTACGATCTTTCCGGCACAATCATAACTATAGTTTTCATAATCTCCCGTATGCTCCCTCATGTACTCAAGTAGGGTGACTATCTTAAATACACTCCCAGGAGGATAGAGTCCCTGAGTCGCTCTGTTCACAAGCGGCGATTCTTCTTCGTCCTCCGATATTTCAGCCCAGTTCTCGGACACCGTATTGGGATCAAAGTCAGGCTTGCTCACCATCGCAAGTATCCTGCCGGTCTTTGCTTCCATGACTATGGCGGCACCCTTGTAGGTACCAAGTGCCTGATAAGCCGCCATCTGCAGATCGGGTCGTAAAGAAGTATATATCCTGTCACCGGTGTTCCTCACCCCTGCCATCTCCTTCTGCAGACGTTCCGACACCGGAGCATTGGAGGTAAGCAGATCTATATCGGCAGCGTTCTCCACTCCCGTGGTCCCCACCTGTGAGAAGCCGACCACATGAGCAAAAAGCTCCCTGTACGGATAGTTCCTGATCTCGTTATGTTCGGCATCGAGAGCCTCCTCTGCCAGCACTGTCCCGTCTGCAGCGTAGATGGTCCCTCTTATCACCTGTTTTGCAAGATCCTTCTTGCGTGTGTTGTGGCTGTCATTTACGACTGCCCGCGCCCCGAGCTGTACCTCGTACACGAAGTAGCCGGTCATGGCAACAAAGATCGCAAGAAACACATATACGATTGTCCAAAGTTCACGCTTTTTCATCTGTCATGATCCCAACGCCGTTCAGTAATATGCAGTCCCTGTATCAGAGCAAAGGCAATAAGCGTCACCAGCACGCTGCTGCCTCCGTAGCTTACAAGAGGAAGGGTGACTCCCGTCAGCGGTATGAACTTTGTGACACCGCCTATTGTAAGTATCACCTGAAAGCCGTAGTTTACCGCAAGCCCCAGAGTCATCAGTCTCAGATAGCTGTTGCTTATCTCCATCGCTATGTTCATGAACATCAGAAAATTGGATAGCGTGATCAGTATGACGCAGAGAGCCGCAAGCCCTCCCATCTCCTCGGCAATGGCAGAGAACATGAAATCCTTCGACACCTCCGGGATACTCTTCGGCGAACCTCCCATAAGCCCGAGTCCGAACCAGGAGCCTGTACCTATCGCAAAAAGAGACTGCGCTATCTGATACCCTCCGCCCTCTATATCTGCGAAAGGATCCCTCCACGCACGGACTCTGTTTCGCACATGTGCAAACAGCCTGTAGCCTGCGAGTGACGCGAGGACCATGCCTGCCGTACCGCCTATCAGGACTATCGGCATCTTCGTTGCCGCATAAAGCATGAAAATATAGACTACAAAGAAGATCAGAGCACTGCCGAGATCCTTGCAGAGTGCAAGTATCCCCACATAGGCAGCCGCTATGATGGCGCTCGCCATAAGCTGAGGCGTCTCTATCCTGTGGGTCTTCGGATCGATATGTTCTTCATCCGTCAGCATACCCGCTATAAAGAAGATAAAAAGGAGCTTGATGAACTCGGAAGGAAGAAAGGCAACGCCCGCTATCGTAAGTGTGATCTTTGATCCGTTAGTCACTGTACCTATCGTCATCATGGCAAGAAGCACAGCTATCCCGGCTATCCCTGCCACCCAGTAGTAGTACCGTACCAGCTCTATCTTCTGCACGGCCCAGGGTATGATGAGTGCCAGGATTATCCCTATGACAGCCACTACAAACTGCCTTATGGCTCTGGCATAAGAAAGCCTCGCGAGCATCACGAAGCCGATCGCCATAAGCATGCATATATTGTTCGTAATGAGTCTGGAAGCCTCGGGATAGATCATCCTGGAAAGGACGATATAGGCAAAGAACAGGATCTCTTCAAATGCACACAGAAACAGCAGATCGATATCTCCGCTCCTGCTGTAGAGCACATAGAAGCCAAGCACGTGAGTGAGGACCATGAGGGTGTTCTGAAAAAGATAAAACACTCTTCTCTCATCATCGTTCCTGTAAGAAAAGACCGCAAAGCAGTGAAACGTATAAAATACTATGAAAATGGCAATGAAATACCTGGATAAACCTACCAACCAAACAACCTCC
>JAEEGO010000115.1 GCA_016280355.1 Lachnospiraceae bacterium
CATCCGTGATCTGTTTAAGCACCTCTCCGATACTGATATCAGGATTATCCAGCACACCGCCGTCCAACAGATGATAAGCCTCATCATAGATAGAATAATCAAAGCCCTCATCCGTCCTCTGTATGCTGATATAGCGGTCGCCCAACTTATAGGCTGCCTCGTCCATATCCATCTGCTTCTCCTGCACCTTTTCAAGCAGAAACTCCGGCACTTCCGTAAAACCAAAGGTATCCACATAAAATGCCTTATCCTCATCCCCTTTGTGAAGTACCACGATATCGCTGACGGACATGGAATGCCCACGGAAGTCCTTCGGATGCTGCATATTAAACTCATAATACAGATCATCCAGGGAAGTCCCGGGCTTTAATCCTGCTTCATAGACCAGATTATAATTGTCACGCTCAACCTCATTGCCTTCCTTATGCAGCCTTGTGAGTCCCTCGAATCGAATATAATGCAGGGAATCGTCATCCTTCAGCTGATAGATGCTGAAATGATCCCCTTCTATGGGCTTATGCTCTATCGGCTCATGAACTGCATACGCCGCTCTCTCCGATACATTGAACATCTCCGGATTGGCTTCCTTGAAGCTGAACCGCTCCGCAGTGCCGCCACCCACAATGATATGATCAAGCACCGGGATATTCATAATCTTTCCGGCTTCTATCAGCCTCTTTGTCACGTCGATATCTTCACGACTTGCCTGTACGGATCCGCTCGGATGATTATGAAACATCATGATGCTGCTGGCATTAGAGAGAATCGCACTCTTAAATACATTCTGGATCGGCACATGCGCCTGATTTACATCCCCGATACTGACCACATTGAAGTTGATGGGATGATTGGCTCCGTCCAGATTCACCACGCAGCAATACTCCCTGTCCATCTGTGAAAGTGCCTGAGCCATAACCTCTGCCGCCTTATCGGGCGTTGTGATCTGCTCCGTACTGTATACAGGCTCTGCCTCAGCCCGTTTCAAACGAACCTTTACCTGCTTCAGTTCATATTCATCAGCCATCAGCCTCACCGCCTTCCTTATCCGCATCCTCTCCGGCAAGCTCCAATACCACGCTGATCACTGTCTTATCATCTGCGGTATTCTTAAGATATTCCTTAAACTGCTCCACACTTGTGAGCACTACTTCTTTTTCTTCCATATGACTTTCCTTTCCGGGTAAAAATCCCGACTGAGATACTCAGCCGGGATCTCCCTGTTTTTATAATGATGTATGCTTATCCTTTACCTCTGCGGGCTTTGGGGGCAACTGCTTTGCCACCTCACCTTTCTTTGCCTCCAGCTTGTCATGAAACGGCTTTGTGCTTGCCCTATCAGGCTTTTCCGGCTTCTTTGTGCTGTATTCCGCTTTCGGTTCGGATATCTTGCTTCCGTACTCCACCTTCGGCTCGGACGCTTTCCGGATTTCTGCCGCATTATCAACATAAGATACGCTGCCATGCTGTTCTGCCTCCTGTGCAGGTGCTCCGGTCTGTCCGTCAGTCATGTCCTGTCCCTTATCCTGACCTTCCTGCTTTGGCGCTTCGTCATCCATATCCACAGCTTCATCACCCTTTTCGTCCATGTTGAGCAGGGCATTCAGTTCCGCCAGCCTGTCCATTTTTTCAGCAAGCTCCGCTTCCTGTGCGAAAGGCTTTACCACTTCAATCTTTGCAGTCTCAAGCTGATGTTCAACATTCTCAAGTCTCGCCACGGCTTCCTCAAGCTGCTTTCCCATACCCTCAAGAGCATTGTTGATACGGGTAATGTTACCCGAAGGATCCGAACCCACCTCGATGGTATGGCTTAGGTTCCCTTTCAGTGCCAGCGTGAACTTCCTGCTGAAAGAATCAAAGGTCGCCGCCATCTTCATCCCAAGGTATTCACCGATACCGACAGGTATGTTGGCAGTCGTCATCTCCTTGCACATACCGATGATGGCTTCTCCGGCTTCCTTCCTGTCCTCATAGGTTTTACCTGCCACCGTCATAGCAAACAATTCCTTATCCGCAGGCTTTCTCGCATTGTAATCAGCGATATCCGCCTTTAAGCCCTCGATTTTTTCCTTAAGAGCCGATATCTGCTTCGGATACCTCTGCGCAATGTCATCCTCCAGCCGATACTTCTGACTGGTGTGATTTGCCTTCATGAGCTTAAGCTTCGAGACCTGGATATCCAGATCCATCTTTTCTTTGATGTAAGGATTGCCCGTTGCCAGTGCTTTTACTTCTGCATAGGTAAGCGCAGCATCGTCGATATCCTCACAGCTTCTGACCGGAGATTTGCTCGTCATGATCTGACCTATGAACTTCTGCTTATTCTCGATCAGCTGCCAACTGTATGCGTCAAATGTCCCTTCCGTGACATACCGGAAGATCTTAACCTTCGGATTGGTATTGCCTTGTCGTAAGATACGGCCTTCCTGCTGTTCAATGTCAGAGGGTCTCCAGGGCACATCAAGGTGGTGCAAAGCTATCAGCTTATCCTGCACGTTCGTACCGGCTCCCATCTTGGCGGTGGATCCCAACAAAAAACGGACCTGCCCGCTTCTTACTTTCGCAAACAACTCCGCTTTCCTCAGTTCCGTATTCGCATCATGGATAAAGGCAATCTCTTCCGGTGGCACTCCTTTGGCTATGAGCTTATCCCTGATATCCTCATACACATTAAAGGTTCCGTCGCCCTTTGGTGTACTTAAGTCGCAAAAGATCAGCTGTGCTGACCTTTTATCAGCTGTCTTTTCCCATATCTCAAACGCTTTCTCCACACATACACTTGCCTTACTGTTTGGATCATCCGGCAGCATATCGTTCATAAGCCTCTGATCCAGTGCCAGCTTTCGCCCGTCATTGGTGATCTTCAGCATGTTATCGACGGAAGAATCCACCATACGGTTTCTTACACGCTCTGCTCTTTCCGCCAATGACTCCACCATCTGCTTCTGTGCTTCCGACGGCTTTAATGTCACATTCTCATACTCCGCCTCCGGCACGGGAAGTTTTAACATATCCGGTGTCTGTATGTCGGCACTCTCCTTAAAGAGCGCGATCAGCTCCGGCAGGTTAAAGAACTTTGCAAACCTTGTTTTCGCCCTGTATCCGGTTCCCTCCGGTGCAAGCTCTATCGCCGTCTGCGTCTCACCAAAGGTTGCCGCCCAGCTGTCGAACTGTCCCAGTCCCATCTTCTGAAGCGTCGCATACTGAAGATATCTCATGTTGGTATAAAGCTCCGTCATGCTGTTGCTGATAGGTGTTCCGGTTGCAAAGGTCACACCCTTACCGCCTGTCAGTTCATCCAGATACTGGCACTTATTGAACATATCCTGAGACTTCTGCGCTTCGGTTTGTGCGATACCCGCCACATTTCTCATTTTGGTATAGAGAAACAGGTTCTTATAATTATGGCTCTCATCCACAAACAGTCTGTCCACACCAAGCTGCTCAAAAGTTACTACATTATCCTTTCTGGTGGTATCGTTCAGCTTATCAAGCTTCGCCACAAGGGATTTGCGGCTCTTCTCCATCTCCTTGATGGTATAGCGTTCGCCCCTCTCTGCCTTAGCCAAAGCTATCGCTGTTTCGATCTCTTCGATCTGACGCTCTATGATAGCGATCTGTCTCTCCGTGGAAAGCGGGATCTTCTCAAACTGCGAGTGTCCGATAATGACCGCATCATAATCGCCGGTAGCGATACGGGAACAGAACTTCTTCCTGTTGGCAGGCTCAAAGTCCTTCTTCGTTGCCGCCAGGATATTGGCTCCGGGATAAAGCCTGAGAAAATCGCTTGCCCACTGCTCCGTTAAGTGGTTTGGCACCACAAAGAGGGATTTATGGCAAAGCCCCAGCCTTTTACTCTCCATTGCCGCAGCTGTCATTTCAAAGGTCTTGCCCGCACCGACACAATGAGCCAGAAGCGTATTATCTCCATACAGAACATGCGCTACAGCATTTTTCTGATGAGGCTTCAGTTCAATATCCGGTGTCATGCC
>JAEEGO010000116.1 GCA_016280355.1 Lachnospiraceae bacterium
CAGTGTCTCCGCAGCCGAAGCTCCTCCGCCGGAATCAAGCATCCCCTGATATCCCGAAGGCTCACCTTCTGTCAGCGCTTCCTCGTAGTTGCCCTCCGCGAGGTCGAGCAGCGAACTGTCGAGCAGGTTTATCTCGCTGTCCGCATGCTTTACGATGTTGTTCTTTATATTGAGCACATCACGGAGCAGCACTATGGGGCCGCCTGCTCCCGAAGCACTCGCCTGCTCTATCACTTCCTCCGAGTATTCATACTCGGCATGTCCCAGCACGCTGTCCGCGTCTGTGAGTGCCTTCGACATATTGCTGCTGTAGCTCTGGCTGCAGTTCTGTGTGCATGTTCCTATCGCATCAGTGAGGGCGCTGTCTGCATTATGAGGCGATCCGTTGCCAGAAGCAGTCTTCAGATCCTTCTCATAGTCCTTCTGCAGTGCGTTCCACCACGCATCGCTGTCCTCATCTCCCTTTTCAAATTCATGGTCGACAGATTCCTTGAGCTCTACTATGTAGTCGGGATCTTCGGACGTATCGTTAAAGTCGTCCTCATCTCCGTCCTCCTGCTCCGATGCCGTATCCGGATTGAGGAAGTCTCCCGATACTGTATAGTATTTGCCGTTTGCCAGATCGTTCAGCACCCCGAGTGCGTTCACGTCCATGGCTGCAAGCTTGTTCATAACGACAGCTCTTCTCGAAGCATCCACCTTTGCCATCAGGCCGTATACGATATCTGCTTCCTCATCCTGTCCTGCTGCCTTATAGCTCTTGTATGCTTCATAGAGTCTTGCAAGATCCGCATCGTATCCGTCTGTCTCATCGTCTCTAAGATCCATCGCGAAGAAGGTGGACAGCAGCTGGTAGTTGTAAACATCCGTCCTCTTGTTTCCGGTCTGGGACGAGTTCTTATTCTTCAGATAGTCCGCCTGCTTGATATCCTCGCTGCCCTGTGAGCTCGTATACTGCAGCCACAGAGGCTCCAGCTCCTTGAGTCCCGAGAGCTTATAAGGATCGGGTATGTCAAACGGATTGACCTCATCCTGACTCATCACATCAGTCACTGTACCGTCCGCAGAAACGTAATACTGCACATACAGATCTGCCAGCTCACTGTCAGGTACAGCTTCTGCGTCGTTCATGATGTCCGTCAGCGTCTCCGAGTCCGTCACGTCAAACCATGCTCCGTCTGCCAGCTCCGACTTGTAGTAGATCTTTGTCTGGTTCGATTCACTTGCGGAAGTCATTGCCTTGTCATACAGCTCATCCGTGATCGCATCTATCTCTATGAGATAGGTTCCCACAAAGAGCGTGGAGTTGTTCACGGTATTCGTAGCCGTATATTCCGAATAGGTCATGGCATCTTCTTCATTGAAGAGAGCCAGAGCCCTGCTGTGTGCGAAAAGACCCGCCGCCACTGCTATCAGTGCAACTGCCGCAATCTGTATGATCCTTTTTTTGGTAAAAGCCTTTTTCATTTATTATTCCGTTTCCGTGTTCTTCCTTATCTTGCCGTTTGCGGGATCGAGATAAGCGGTGTACTTCAGACTCTTCGAGTCGTCATAGCACTCTATCTTGAGTTTGCTGAGATCTCCCGATACGAGGCCCAGATGCGTGAAGCGTCTGTCTATGGCCCTTACCTTGCCGTCTCCCATTGCGGAGCCGTCCTCAGCGAGTACTCTGTAGTACTTGATACCCTCACTCTCAAGCGGTGACAGGTTCAGTGTCATCAGTCCGGTCACATCGCTTATTGAAGTGGTATACGATCCGACCACACCTGTCTCGTCCTTCTTTATCTCCATCGCGGTATTGACGTTTAGCACACCGCTCTCCTCCGAAGGATCTATCACGCAGTCATCTACAAATTCATCACCGTTGTAGAGTCTTATCTTCGCCTCGCCTATCTTGTCCTTTGTCAGGGCCAGATGTCTCAGCGACTTATCTTTCGGTGTCTTCTCTCCCACCTTGATGTTGTCGCACCACAGCTCGAAGTCCGTGATCTCCACCGGGAAATCCTCCGGTATGAAAATGCTCAGATCAAAGAGCTCTCTTTGTATGATGGACTTCAGGTAGTACTTTGCTTCCTTGTCATCCTTGGTCACATAGCTCTCACCGACTACTGCCGCCTGCATATCCATATCCGTGCCGGAAAGCAGGGCGCTTACGCCTCCGCAGGTGAGCCTGTCAAATGAGTACAGAGTTGTCGTATAGAGCTTCATCGATTCGAAGAGCGCGTTCTGCAGCTCCTCGTATGACTCCTGCTCATCCTCGTACTCCTCCAGTGTCATGTATCCCATGCGGTTCTTCACCGCATACTGCTTCATATCCTGCTCCGCCTTGTCCATATCCTTCAGATACTGCTCATACGAAGTCTTGACGGAGATGTAGTTGTTGAAGGCAGCCTCCACCTGCTGGTCGAGATCATCCTTTGCCGCCTGCTCGTCTTTCCTGGCGCTCACATAGTCGAGTGCATTCTGGTAGAGCGTATAGGGATCGTCCTCTATGTATCTGGTACCGTCCAGCTCACCCTTCAGCCACTCCCATGAGATCTTGATAAAGAGGATCCTGAATCCGCCTCCCCAGTAGCTGTCTATCTTTTCAAGAAACTTCTTGTAGTCCTTCTTGAATGCCCTCGCACTCACATCCTGTCCGTTGAGCGCCGCGTTCACGTAGCTGGATATTATGCCCATGTCCGAGCCGTATTTTGAGTTCATGAGCCCGTAGTTTGTGGTGAGCTCCTGTCTTGCCGTTGTAGCCTTTGCGCAGGCTTCAAAGTAAGCCTCGTCCCTGTCCTCTGTGTACTGTATGAGTGACGGCAGGGCAGATCTGTCTATCTTCGCCTCGACATACGGCTTCTCAAATGTATATCCCGTGGTCACATCCACTCCCAGTATCTTGGAGAGCTTCTTGAGATCCGCTTCCAGAGTCCGGCGGTTTCCCGCTATCGTATTGGTCAGCGTATCCGCTTTCTTCTGCTGTCTGTCCACATCTGCCTGAGTAGCCTCGCCCAGCTTTACTCTTGCCTTGTTGTGGGCTATGCCCTCATTGAGACTTTCAAGCCTCTGCTCGTTGAAGGCCAGGGTCTGCTGCATTGTGACCACCTCAACGAAGAGATTGTTCACCTCCTCATTCACGGAGAATACGGTATCCTGCACTTTATGCTGCGCCACCGTGATATCCGACGCGAGCTGTATGGGCTTGAACTGAAACTCCGATGCCTCCGCGAAGTCTGGCGTCTGCGGGAACTTGAAGTTTAAAAGCGGTGACCACCTGAAGGTGGACATATTCTTCTGCTTCAGCTTCAGAGCCTTGAGGGCACTGTCCCTTGCCGCCTCTTTGGCTTCCACGCTCATCTGCGCACTCTCGTAAGCCGCGCTGTTCTGCAGTGCGAGCCCTCTCGCGGTCTTCAGCGTCATGTTCTTGTCGGCCGCAAAGCACGGCGTGGCGATCATTGCTGTCCCTGTAAAGCAAAATACAGCCGCAAGCAAAGCCGCCGTCATTCTCTTACAAATATCTCTTTTCCTTAACGTCCTTCTATGTTGCATTGTCATCCTGCGACCCTGCGTCCGTTATCTCGTAAAACTCGAAGTTTCCGCCTCTGTCCTTGCATACGAAGGAGTAGATCAGATCACCTCGTTCAAAAGAATATACGTACACGGGATAATTATTGGCAATGCTGTTTACTATGATGTCATCGCTGTATACTTCGGTGACATCCATATCCACCTTACCGTTCATGGTCCGCTTATTGGAGTTCAGTGCATTTATGGCCAGAGCCTCCGGCAGTATCACATCGGTATTGCCCTCATATATCGGATTACCGAGTACGTACTTCAGCGATTCTATGTCATTGAGTTCCATCTGCCCCGACATGAAGAAGTCCTTCAGCACTATCACCTGCGTGGATTTCATGCCGTCATCGGCAGCTCCTCCGTCGCTTTGTGCGTAGTACAGCGCTCCTATATCTTTGAGGTGTACCACTGCATCATTTCCCATATCCGGGCTTTCCTCATACAGCACCTGGCTTCCGAAATACATGCTTCTTATCTCGTCCGCACTCTTGCCCAAAAGCTCGCTGTATACTATTTCATCGGATGCGAAGTTTCCGTCGTAGACCGCGTTTCCGCCCGCATCCATGAGTTTGCCGTGTCCTTCCTTCAGTCCCGCAAAGAAGCCTCCCTCGTACTCCTTGGTACCGTCTTCTCTGTACAGGGTTCCCTCTCCTTCATAGAGATTCTGATGGAATGTTCCGACGTAATGCAGTGCGCCGCTGTCAAAGTACTCGCTCCCTTCGCCTTCATAGAGGTTCTTCTCGAAGTTTCCGTTGTAGAGCAGCACGGATTCGGGTGAATACAAAGATCCCTCTCCGGTCACATATCCCTTGCTCACATCGCCTTCGTAAGCCACATATCCGGACTTTGCCCTGATCCTCACCTTGTCCTTTGCAAGTCTGAGCAGTACGGAATTATAGTCATACGTGCGCATTCCCTTGTGATCTGTCAGTTTGCTGAAGACCTTGGTTGTCGAGCCTATGTACCAAAGGCTTATGACACCTACTATGATGATGGCGGCGTAAGCAAGACGCTTACTTACCATCCAGCCGAATATCGTGAAGTAGTCGTGCTTATTCTTTGGCTTGACGTCAAGGAGCTTGAAGAAGAAGTCCCTGATGCCGCCGATCACACGGGTGCGTACATAGTTCCAGCTGAGCCAGAGCTTCAGCTTGGAGACTATAGCCGCAAATCTTGATTTAATTGTCGATAATAATACGCTGAAAAGATTATTACCCATATCTGCCTGTCGTGATCAGTCTGTTATGACCGCTCTCCTATCCTGAGTCTGCCCTCTTCTGCGGGATCTATCTCCGCATTCAGGTATCCCTCACTCTCGAAGAGATACCATTTTGCGAGCCTGTCCTCCGGACACTCCTTCAGGATTTCTGAGAACATATTTCTCGCGAGATAGTATTCCTTTGAATAAAAGAGCTCCAGTGTCTCCTCGAACTTATCCCTTGTGGAAAGCTTCAGCTGCCTGAGCCTTGCCGTCTCTGCGTCTATCGCCTCAAAGAGATCCAAACGCTCTCCGTTCTCTCCCAGAAGGATGTAGCCTATATATCTCGTCTGGCCCGCATCCTCTCTCTTTGCCACGCTCGAGGTCACTACCAGCGGTATCTGCAGCTCTCTGAACCAGCGTGCATACTCCTCCATCTCGTTCATGTACTCCGATGTGATGAAGCTGAGACTCTGTGACTGTATACCTGCCACGCCGTATATGAAAGAATCATCATAGAGGAAGCAGGACACGAATGCAGCTTCCATATCCGATGAGTTCATGTGCAGGAACTGTGTAGCTGTAGATACCGTCTGCACATACTCTCTTAAGAAGAAGAACCTCAGCATGGAGAGAGAGCTGTCCTGTGACACCAGGATTCCCTCCTGGCTCTCCGAAAACCTGTTCATGTATGTCATGATATTCGTGACAGTCTTTACCTTTCTCTCCTTCACGGTATCCGTCCTGCCCGAGAGCAGCATCAGTGTTCCTTCCACCCTCGTCATGTCTCCGTTCTTCACATCGAAGATGGAATCCTTGCCCATGATTGTCTCCACGTTCTTGGGCGCGAATCTGTAGTATGCCTCGAATATCCTGAATTTATCGTAGTTGATCTCCTCCATGCGCTTCGTTATCTCCGAGAGCGAATTCCACATGGACCGAAGATCCTGTGCGGGCGTATCGGGTACGTCAAGCTTCGTGCGTCCCAGAGCCACTTCTCTTATGGCATGCTCAAATGCCCTCATATCGAGCGTCTGTATGTAGAAGATGAGACCGAGCAGCATGCTTCCAAGGATAAATACGACCACAAAGAGCAGTATCACCGATTTGGAATCATTCCAGAAATCAACAAAAGAGCTGTCGGAATAAACTACAGCCACAAGAGCATATCCTGAAGAAGGATCATCATCAGGCATGCCTACGGCGTACATATCCACTCCCTCAACATGCAGGTTCTCTGCCGACACCATTGCGTGCTTTTTGAGATCGGCCTGGATTGAAGCCAGAGCTCCGCCGTATACGTAGGATGCGTTCATTCCCTTGAATCCTCTGCCGCCTACGAGTATATTTCCGTTACGCACCCTCATGATGAAGATGTCGTAAAATACCGTATTGTTGTATCCTGCGTTCATATATCTTCTGATCGCATTGGACAGGTTTCTGTATTCAGTACTTTCATAGAAATCCGGATCATCAAATCCGACACGTGTGAGATCCGGCACATACTCCAGCTCCTGCTTCATTGCAAGCAGCGCGTATCTACCGTTCTGCTTCTCTTCGCTGATCCTGTAGTTCCTTCTGACAAAGGTGAAAGCAGCCACCATCAGGATAAGGAATACGAGCTCGGTCAGCACATAGGTATACAGGGATCTGTTCCTTCGCATGAGCGACACATATATGATCCCCATCACTATGAACCATATGATCAGTATGCCGAACCACCATATGAGATAATTGGAGTACAGCGACATCTGCTGCAGTACGTTGAAATGTATGGAATCCACAGAAGCCTTGACTCTGCTGTCGGGCTTGAATTTGCCGACGGGATCGTCTATATCCCTGAGTATCACTACTTCCGAGCCGTTGTAATACGCATCAACGAAGAACATGCCGCCTTCGCTCTCTCTGTAGAGGATGGAGATCGGCTTCTCAAAGACCTCTACATCCACGCTCGTCAGATCTTCTAAAGTGTTTACTCCGGTCTCGGTCAGTTCATCGTATCCGATCTCATAGACGTTTACCTTGCTGCCGTCTTTACCCACAGTAGTGATATAAAGCTGATCCGCACCTGCATCCACACTCGATACTTCCTCATCCGAGTCCAGTACGAAAGGAGCCGTCATCTGCAGAGGCTGCAGATAGGGGTTGTAAGATACGATCTTATACACTTTGTAGTCGTCATCGACTTCATCTATGTCTTCGGAATAGACCGCATAGACGCTGTCGTTTGCTATCTCCAGGCAGTGTATCGTCTTCATGCCGGCCTTACCCGCATTTGTCATGGTCAGTACATCACCCGCATTGTTGAGCAGGTATATCCTTCCGAGACTGTTCCAGTTCTCGATGAAGTAATTTCCGTAGGTGGAAGCTATGCCCTCATCAAACTCCGTATATTCGGGTTTGTGCTGGATATCACCGACCACCTGTGACAGTGCGATCAGCGAGACCAGTATGCTCAGTATGCAAAGACATGCTATTATGCGGGTCTTGATATTCATTGCTGCAATGACTCCGTTCCTATGTTTTTGAAACTGTTAAAGAACAACCTGAAAAATGGCACATCGCCCCATACCAGATGGGTGACGAGCAGTATCAACGCTATGATACCCAGTATCAGAGAGACCCAGAACAGGATGCCGAAAAACCTGTCCGCGTTCCTGTAAAAAAAGCTCTTTATCCTGACAAGAAACTGCCTCTTCTTTATCGGAGTGGCAGCTATCCTCAGATCTCTGTACAGCTCCGTGAACCTGCTGTAGCTCTGGTTCGCGGATTTCTTTGAAAGCAGTTCATAGCTTATATTCTTCTGATCGGACTTCGTCTCGAGCACAGAGAGCATGATGTCTGCGCACTTCACCGCACAGTCACGCTCTGTCTTGGCCCTGTCGAGATCCTGCAGATCCACCCCGTAGCTGAGGTAGATACTGTCATCCTTTGCAAGGTTTATGAGTCCCTGATCCAGTATGAGATACAGCACGGGATAAGGCAGTCCGCAGGCTATGCAGGTCAGCATCAGATTGGTGCATATGTCCTCGCATCTAGTCAGACTGTAGGCCTCTCCCACGAAGAACTTGTCCAGCGGTCTCTCCTGCCTGTACGGAAACACGAGGATATAAGCATTTCCGTTGGTAAAAGCGTCCACGATCACACTGTCAGACACCTCTGAGCCGTCATGCGGCAGATGCCTGTCACTCCTGATCTCCATGAGAGTCTTCACCGTCTCATGGTCCTTCAGGACGAGAAGGGTATACTCCCTCCCGTCATCCTTGCCCTCGGGACGCGCGGTATACACATCGTTTACCGCAGTCCTCAGGATGGTGGATATCACAAGATAGCTCGTATCACGTGACTTGAAGGTCATCCGGCAGTGCCCTCACCCGAAACCTCTTCACCTGTTTTGTCGTCTATCATCTTCTTTCGCACTATGGCGTATGCATACGTACAGATGACCGGCATATCGGTGCAGTAGATACGTATCTCATATACACCCTCCTTGGTGGGAGCAGTGTATATACCGTCGGAGCTGATCTCTCCGCTGCCCGGTGCAGTCAGCTCGTAGGTGACGCTTGCAGCCTTCATGTTGTTGAACCTCACGCCGAAGAAGTGGCTCTCCTTCGTACCCATGATGACCGTAGGCGTATCCACTGATATGCTCTTGTCGTAGTAGTCCTCTGTCAGCTCCATATCGTCGCCTGACGGGAATCTGATAGCTACCCATCTGAAGGTGAGCACCAGATATTCCACGCTGCGCAGAAGCCTTGCGGCCACGACGAAGCTTCCCTTCTCGTTCAGCACCTTGACTGCAGTCTCCACGTCAGCGAGCTTCTGCGAGCTGTAGCTGAAAAGATCAGGGTTGCCGTATATCGTACTCTTCTGATTTGCTCCCATACCCGGATCATCGGACAGGAAGCTGTAGCCTATATCCACATATACATTGCCGGATCCCAGACCGTGAGCTATCTCTCCGGAGTAGCGTATATCGCCCTCTCTCGCATTCCTTCCGAGAGGTATCTCCAGAGTACCTGTAGCTATGTTTGAGAAGTCGCCGCCCTGTCTGTGCCTCGGCTCCGAGCCTGCTCTTTCCACTATCTGCTGCTTCTTCTCAAGCTCTACGGGCTTCACATAGTAGGACAGATAGTCGTTCCTTATGAGCTCCTGCGAAGGAGTCATGACGTAGTGCTTCACGTTTTCTTCCGTGATGCTCTCTATGATGTAGCTGTTGCTCGTGCGCACCAGTTTGATATCTGCCAGAGGTATGGAGTCATCGGGGAGACCTGCCTCCATCATCTCCAGGTTCGTCTTTCCTATCTCGCGGCTGACGAGCTCCAGCGGTGCAGCTTCTGAAAGCTTCACTCTTATTGCGAAATGCGGCACCGTATTTATCGCAGTCTCATCTTCAAATGCTGCTGCAGTCCCGCTCCTTAATATCAGTTCGCTTTCTATAGCCGGAGTATCCTCTACCTTGACCCAGTATTCCTTCCTCAGCACGCTGCCTGCTTTCAGGCTCACGTCCTCGGCGCCGATCTCTATCTCGTGCTCACCCTCTGCCGTGACGAATACCGGTGTCTCCAGTATTCCCCTGCAGGTGAGCCTCACATCGGCATCACTGATCTTTCTTATCTCCAGCACCATCCTGACTGTCCTGCCCTTGCAGACTATGGCAGGCATCATGAGCTCACCGACATAGTTATCGCTGCTGAATATGGTCTCTCTTGTCAGGAACTCCGTTTCAAAGCCGAGATCCTCGTCCAGTTCACTCTTGTCTGCAAGGAAGAGCTCATATCCTTCCGAGATACGGTTGTATTCGTACTCCTTGTCATCCTCCTTGTGATTTACCGAGTAGACACTGTGGACGTCCTGCTCCTTAAACCTTACTTTGAGCCTCGCCACCTCTCCGGTCAGACTGTCAAAGCCTTCTATGGCCGAGAGCTTCTTGACCGCGGAAGCATCGATGATCACATCCCTTCCGGATCCGTCTATGGCAGCTCCGCTCTCTATGAGGATCGACTGGTCATCAAGACTGAAGACCCCCATTCCGCAGATGATGCCCTGACCGTACATCAGCCCGTTCAGGAACCTCCCTTTGTTGATGTGGTAGTTCTGCTCCGCCTGGAAATCAGCACTTGTCAGCATCTTTCCGGGGTAGTACCTGTTTCTTTCGAATGGATAAAGTTGATTACTGCTCATTTCTCCCCCAATTATTTAAATTGTCCGGTTTAAAAATTGACATAAAAACTCAACGTAAAATATTCTATCACCGGAAAGGACACAGTAAGGACACATGATTTACGTTGTTTTTGGAGAAATAATTATGAAAGAAGAGTAACTATGTTATGTATACTGATTATGTTTCTGTCTACTTTTTCGGTATCCTTATGATAGCCTCGGTACCGTATCCGACAGTAGAATGTATCTCGAGCTCGCCGCCACACAGACGTTTTAGCCTTTCACGGACGTTACGTATGCCGATATGCTCCGGATCTCCCTCTTTTGAGGCATATTCGGTGCCCTCCTCGAATCCCGGGCCGTTGTCGCTGATCGTGACCACGTAATGCCTGTCAGTCTCTCTGGTAGTTATGAGTATGATCCCATCGCCATCCCTCTGGGTCACGCCGTGTCGTACGGCATTCTCCACCAGAGGCTGTATGGTGAGCGCAGGCAGATTAAAGCAGGTGACAGGAGTCACATAGCTTACGGTAAAGTCATCCGGGAAGCGGAGCTCCTCTATGGATAGATACTTCTTCACATGCTCCATCTCCTTCTCAAAGGGGATCGGTATTTTGCTGTCTATGGAACCTATATTGATACGCAGGTAATCCGACAGGTCCGATATGGCCTGTCTTCCTTTATTGAGATCCTTGCCGCAAAGGACATAGATCGTGTTCAGTGCATTATACAGGAAGTGGGGTTTGATCTGTGACAGCGCTATGCTTGTCTGCAGATTGTGGATCTTGGCTTCTTTTTCTTCTATATCGTCTCTCTGACGGCGCATATTATTGATCTGCCGCCTGATCTCTATTCCCATCACTA
>JAEEGO010000117.1 GCA_016280355.1 Lachnospiraceae bacterium
ATGAGGCTGCCGCCTTCCGAAGGAGGATAGAAACGTGCCACGACGCTCATATTGTCCTCTGTGACTCTGAACGACATGAACTCATCCAGAGGACGGATCTTCGTGGCGTTCAGCTTGAACGAGCATTCCACATTCCTCTGTGCTTCGAGAAATACTGCATGTTTATCATACGGGATACATTTTGTGGTAAGGAAATGATCCATTTCCTTGACATCAACAGGGGCTCCGTCTCCCACGGATGGGAAGAAGTGAATAAAAGTGCCGTCAGCGACCGCATCGACTCTGAAGTAACCGTTTCTGCTTTCTTCTGACATATTCCCTCCTTTATGCCATCTTCAATATGCCCATGTACCTGCCCAGCTTGGTCTTCATTTTTGCAAGACCCTTCATGTGCAGCTGTGACACTCTGGACTCCGAAACCTCCAAAATATTACTGATCTCCTTGAGAGTCAGTTCTTCATAGTAATACAGAAGTATTACTTTTCGTTCTTTCTCTGTGAGAAGCTCAAGCGCATCTGCGAGAGTCTGCTTCAGCTCCTTCTCCTCGAGTACTTCCTCGGGACCCGGACCTGCATCAGCTATGGTCTCTCTGCCGCCGGTACCGTCGTCTGTAGAGTTCTCGTTGAACTCGTCCAGTGAGATGACGTTGGTGACTGCCATCTGTGACTGCCAGTCGGCATATTCTTCGCCGGAAATACCGAGCTCCTTTGCGACCATATCGTCGGTCGCCGTCTCTCCGGTCTGTGCTTCTATCTTCTTTATCGCATCGTCGATCTGTCTCTGCTTCTGACGTACCGTACGCGGTATCCAGTCCATCTTGCGGATCTGGTCCAGTATGGCTCCCCTTATGCGGAGCGAAGCATATGTCTCAAACTTGACCGCTTTGGCCGGGTCGTACTTGTCTATGGCGTCTATGAGACCGAACACACCGTAGCCTACGAGGTCATCATACTCAACGTTATAGCCCAGATACATCGAGAGTCTGCCTGCCACCACTTTTACCAGCGGGGCATACTCTACTATGATCTTTTCTCTGATCTCGGGAGATTTTGTCTTCCCGTAATCATTCCATAGTTTTTGTCTTCCGACATCATCCATCAGCTAATCTTCCTTGTTCATCCCTCTGTCGAAATATCTTCCGAGGCGTTCTCCGCCGCGCCGACTTCGGGGTTTTCTTCTTCTATCATGCCCTCACTTTCTTCTCCGGGCTCTTCCTCACTCTTTCCTTTTTCGATCACATTGCCGTCAGCATCCACCATCTCCGGTGTCAAAAGCTCTATCCTGTCGAGGAATATCTTTATGATATCTCCTACTACCAGAAAGGCTAACAGGCTTACGAAGATGATCACGAGCGCCTTCTGCAGCTCTGTCTGCCTTACGAAGACACATACCGCCGATACCAATCCCCCCGCAAGCATTACTATGGCGGGTATGGACTTTGTCTTCAGATGTATCGGCTGAGGCTCATCTTCTTTTTTCTTTTTGGACTTCGATCCGGCACTGTCCGTTACAGCCGGTACTGCAGCTTTCTGAGGTGCACTCTTTTCGCCGGCTGCGTTCTGTCCGTTTTCCGCCTCACTCATATGGTCTTAGGAGGCTTACCTACTGCCTTGATTATATAATCACCGGTCTCCGGATAAAACTCCACTGTACGTCCGTAGTTCAGTCCGGTATCCTCCGCCTTGATCGGTATCTTAAGCTCCGCCAGCTTCTTCTTGACGGCAGCCACATTCCTGTCACCTACCTTGACGAGAGGCGAATTCTGCTGCATTGCAAACATCTGCGCACCGCCTGCGATCTTTGCGACCATCATGTTGCGTCTAGCGCCTGCCTTTTCCATCTGCCTTACCAGCTCTTCCACTCCGGTATCGGCAAATTTGGCGATGTTTGCGTTGTTCTTTATTTCTTTAGAGTCCGGAAGCATCACGTGCGCCAGACCTCCGACTTTATTGCCCGTGTCTCTTATTGCTACTCCTACACAGGACCCAAGGCCCAACGTTGTGATGCTGTTGGGGCTGATGCACAGCTTCAGGTCAGCCATGCCTACCTTTATCATCTCAGCCATTCATCACTCCTGAAAAATGTCTTTTTACTGCATTACACCAAGTGCTTTCAATAGCTTGCCGTATGACTCAAGATCGGGAGTCAGTACGAAATATCCGTTGAGGTCGGTATCCTCCGAGAAGGATGTCTGTATGAGGAGCATCTTGTCTCCTACCATTCCGAACTCTATAGCCGGTACCGAAAGCAATGCTTCTGCCATATCCATAGCCAGAGAAGGCACTGACTCAACTATCTTGAGACCGGTGAGCATCGAAAGTGAATTAAGATAGCTTCCGACGATGATGTTGCCTATCTCGCTGAGTGCCGACTGCTCCATCTCATTGAAGGGCTGTCCCTTCTCAAAGACTGCTTCGCCGCCTCCCATGAGCCTTGCGACAAGATCGTGTGCCGACTTCTCTTCAAGAAGGAACATGATGGATCCCGTGATGTCTCCGGAGATCTGCAGATATATACCTGCCATGATCTGCTCCTCGCCTCCGAGAGCCTCTCCCATCTCGCTGAACTCTACCAGCTCGACCTTGGGAACCTTCATATCCACCTTTGTGCCGATCATAGTGGCCAATGCTGTGGCCGCATTTCCCGCGCCGATATTTCCTATCTCACGCAGGACGTCGTAGTACATGGCATCTACATTATTGAGATCAAGCTCTGCCATATATCATGCCTCCTTTATATCTGCTGCTCCTTCTCGCCTATTACGGTCGCGAGATTGAGTATGGAGACGAGACCTCTGTCTGTCTTTCCTACAGTCGTGATATATCCGTTCGTCTCTTCTTTCTTCTCTGCAGATACCTTCTCTATCTGTGAATCATAGATATCGAGCACCTGCTCTACCTCGTCTACAATGAGTCCCATAGCTGCCTGAGGATCAAGCTTGACGATGATGATCCTTGTCTTGCCTGTATACTCAAGCTCTTCCATGCCGAACCTGAGTCTCAGATCCATGACCGGGATGACCTCACCTCTGAGGTTGATCACGCCCTTGAAGTAATCCTCTATATTCGGGACTCTCCTGATAGCAGGGACTTTGACGATATTGTCGATATACTTGATATCAATACCGTAATGCTCTATGCCAAGGTTCACTACAATATACTGAGTAGCCTTGTCTTCAACGTATCTTTCTAATTCTTCCATATCCAGTATCCCTCCGATTAATCAAATGTGTCCGGTGTTCAGATGAGTGCGTTTGCATCTATGATGAGAGCTACCTCGCCGTCACCCAGAATAGTAGCACCGCTTATGACTCTGTCGGTGTTGATGTACTTGCCGAGGGACTTGATGACCACTTCCTGCTGTCCCATAAGCTCGTCTACCACAAGACCGGCCTGTGAATCGCCCTTCTTCACGATGACGACTATCATGTCCTCATCCATATTGTGAGTGGACTCGACACCGAGGATATTGGACATCCTCACTATAGGGATGACCGTACCACGAAGCTGTATGACCTCCTTGCCCTGTACGAGCTTCAGATCCGACTCCTGTACACTCTCTATCGTAGTGATGGAGTCCAGAGGTATCGCATACTTCTCTTCTCCGACTATGACCATGAGTGCCTGTATGATAGCCAGTGTCAGAGGAAGTCTGATGATCCATGTGCTTCCCTCATCCAGCTTGGTCTTAACTGATACGTCACCGCCTAAAGACTCGATGTTGCTCTTTACGACATCCAGTCCGACACCTCTTCCGGAGATATCCGTGACCTTCTTTGCCATGGAGAATCCGGGATCGAAGAGGTAATTGATGACTTCCTTGTCCGTGAACTGTGCTGCAGTCTCTTCGGAAGCAAGTCCTCTCTCGACTATCTTGGCCCTGACAGCCTCGACATCTATACCCTTACCGTCATCACCTACCTCGATGATGACCGAGTTGCCGTCCTGATAAGCATTGAGGAAGATAGTACCCATCTCGGGCTTACCCTTTGCTGCTCTCTCATCAGGATGCTCCAGACCGTGGTCTGCGCTGTTTCTGATCAGGTGCATCAGAGGATCGCCTATCTCATCCACCACGGTACGATCGAGCTCTGTCTCCTCACCGGTGATGGTCAGCTGCATCTTCTTGTCGAGCTTCTTCTCGAGGTCACGTACCATACGAGGGAACTTGTTGACTGCACTCTCGATAGGCACCATCCTTACCTTCATGACTGCTTCATGCAGGTTGGTGGTCACGCTCTCCAGATACTCGACCTGCTCGTTCAGTGTCTGGCTGGATGACTCCCCGCCGTCTGCTGCCGATACGATGGTATTCTTTGCTATGATCAGCTCGGATACGAGGTTCATCAGTGTATCCAGCTTCTCTATATCTACTCTTATTGTCTTGGAGATAACGGGCTTCTTTGCCTGAGCCTGAGGCTTGCCTGCGTTCTCTGCCTTTGATGCAGGCGCTGTCTCCTGCTTCACTGCCGGAGCGGTCTCCTTCACTTCAGGAGCCTCCTCCTTTGTCTCTGCGCTCTCGGCCGGAGCTTCTTCTGCAGCTGCTGCGCCGCCGAAGTTCTGCATCATCTCTACCGTGTACTCTTCACCAACGGCTTCCTCTATCTCGGAAACGCTCATGATTGCAGCCTTTGCAGTATCTATGTCATTGTCACAGATTGTGAACAGGCTGAAGTTAAAGTCGAACTTCTCATCCTCGATATCCTGTGATGAAGGATCTGTTGCGATCACCTCGCCCATGTCCTCCAGAGCTTTTATTACGAGGAAAGCTCTTGCAGCCTTCAGCAGACAGGTCTCCTGGATGTATACGCTGAAGCCGAACACATGCTTGCCGGCTACTATCGCATCTTCCATGACACCCTTTGCGGATTCGTCAAGCTTTATATTTCTGTAAGCCGCCTTATCGTTGGCGGGAGCAACATCAGCTCCGCCCTCGGCAGTATCAGCACTCTCTTCCTTCTTGGGAGCAGGTGCCGCATCGCCCTTGCCTGTAGCAGCAGCCCTGATACGGTTGATCTCGTTGACGATGTTCTCGTTGTCATCATCACCCTCATCCGTGCTCTCCTGGATAGTGTTGACATACCCTTCGATCGCATCAAGCGCCTGGAAAAGCACATCCATCAGCTCACTGGTAACGGCCATGGATCCGGATCTGATGTCGGAGAAGCAGTCCTCCGTCACATGCGTCAGATGCTGGAGCCTCTTGTAGCCCATGGTCCCTGCCATACCCTTGAGTGAATGTGCCGCTCTGAAGATCTCGCTGATAGCGTCCTGATTCTCAGGCTCCTGCTCCAGGATCATCATCTGATCGGAAAGGGTCTGGATATGCTCCCTGGACTCATCCAGGAAAATACCGAGATACTGACTTACATCCATTTGAAATCCTCCATTCTTTTATTCGGGTCCGGCCTTTGCAGACTTGTCTGCTCCGGTCAGATCCTTTGTTTATTTTGTTCCAACTTCCCTGGTGATAGCATCGGCTATCTTTTCCAAAGGAAGGACTTCATTAACTAAGCCTGTGAGCGCTATCGCTCTCGGCATGCCGTATACTGCACAGGTGTGCTCGTCCTGGGAAATGATATG
>JAEEGO010000118.1 GCA_016280355.1 Lachnospiraceae bacterium
GACCGCAAGGAACAATATTATAATGACACTTTTGGGCTTATCTTCCGTGGTGGGGATAGGGCTGAATACCCTGGTGCCCTATGACATGAAGGCATCAGTCTTTACCATGATATCAAACGGATCTTTTCCGGAGTCTGTCACCTCTTTTGTGCTGTGCTACATAGAGATGATGGGAGGACTGCCGGATCAGTCGATTTCCATTGTGTCGGCAGAGGGTGTCAAATACGTGCTCAGGATGGTATGGGGCCTTATGCTGGCGGCCTTTGCCGTAGTGTGCATGATAAGGGCGGTGAGGGCGTACCTTGATAAGAGAAGAGAGAAGAGGGATATGCTGATGATCTACATAGCAGCACTGGTATTTGCCAGTGTCCTTATCCTGGTGCTGACCGGACTGGGGAATAACACCAGATATCTGATGGTGTCGCTGTGTCCTCTGATCATCGTTTTTGCGGCGGAGCTTTACGAGAAGGCGTTGAAGAGACGCGGGGTCATGATCGGAGTCTGCTTTGCGGCTGCGTTTGCAGTGATGCTGATCCTGTCGGACAGAGAGACATTAAAGGGCGATCCCTACCCCTTCATGAGGGCCGACACGATAAAGTACGATGAGTTGGACAATATACTCTCGGGATATCCTGATAAGGACGTGGTGTTCCTGAATGATGTGGGCACTACGGAGGTGCTCCGTGCACGCAATATCGGATCGGGACGAGAGTATGTGACACTGATGCATGAAAGCGGGGACTTCGCGGACGGGCTGATGGTATGTGATTATTATGCTTCTGTCACCGAGCCCGGAGCCATAGACTCCGATCATATCCTGGTCACCAACGAGAACTTCGCTGAAATAGACAGTCTGCCTGAAGAGATCCGTGAAGGCTATGAGAAGGCAGGAGAATTTCAGATATATACCGTATACGTCAAAAAGGGAGAGCAGTGAGTCAGGGGAGACTGTAGCTGTCCCAGGCGTAGGAATCCTCTGTATATACAGCGTAGAGATCTGTATCGGATGAGGTGGTATAGCCGTCATCCACGGGATCGCCGTTTGAATCAACAAATCCTGTGATATCTCCCCAGAATGCATCATCATTACCGGGATGTGCATCATCCGGAAGGAAGCCAAGCGGCTCGCCTTTTTTTACTGCGGCGGCTGTAGTGCCCCAGGCGAAATGGAAGATGATGTTTATATATTCATCGGAGGATGAGTAATAGTCTGTCAGATATTCATCACGGTCTCTTATCCATCCTGACAGTCCTTCGGCACTGTCAAGCGATGTGCGGCCGCTTTCGCTTATATTCGCATAAAGGCAGCTGATATCAAGTGAAGTCGATACATCCGAGATAAGCTCCTTCCATTCACTATCCATATAACCTGCATATGATTTTGAAAAATCATCCAGATAATACTCGCGGACCTTTTGCATGAATCGGTCCGAATCATCAAGCATATCAAGGAAGACGCAGCTTCTTTTCTGGGACACGAAAAGGCGGGATCTACGGGTCAGTTCTTCGTGATAGGGATCTCCGGCGGTCATGCCGCATGAGAGATCGAAGTCCCATACGGGACCTGCATGGAACAGGCCGTCATGCCCCAGATAGAAGTAAAAGCTTGCGAAGTCTATATCTGTCTGGGAAAAGAAATCCTGTATAATGTACATCTTTACAAACGAATCGACATCTATGTACTTTTCATAGTCTCCGTCACTTGCTACGGCTTCTCTTGCTGCACTGTACTTCTCCGCTATGTATGTCAGTTCTTTTCTTGATGCAGCTTCCGGTGAATGTACGACTATGGGCTCACCGCAGACAAAATAGCAGGGCTCATCCTCGTAGCGGTAATCGAGCTCGAGCAGATACTCTCCGGAAACATCGGACGGTTCGTTGGGAAGGTCGATGCCATGTATCTGTATGCCGTCATCTATAGTCTCATCAAAAGAAGAAAGCATCTGTGACGGTGTGTTCAACGTATTGTTCATACTGTCGAGCGAAGAGTCGGATCCCATAAGCTCCTTTGCATCCACTCTCTGCGAGAGCATATAAAGTCCGTTGTATCTGCCGTTCAGATAAAGGTTTATATACCTTGTTTCGGGACAGGGAGAGAGCTTCCCAACGCGGGATGCAGCGAAGGCTGCTTCGTTTCGCAAAAGCTGTGTAGCGTCCATCGCATTTGCCTTGAGAGCCCATTTCCTTCCTGACGGCATACCGAGCAGACTCATGGGAGAGTTAAGGTTCATGTTGTACGGCTTCATTTCATATCCGAAAAAGGTGGTATTACCGCGCTTGGATAAAACGATATCATCCGATGTATCGGTACTGCCGTCTGCGTTTACGATAGTCATGCGTCCTTCTATACGAGGCTTTTCTACGGAAGGATCATCCTCCGTGTTATTTATGATATCGATCGCATTCTCGGATGTGGTGATATACAGAGTGGGAAGAGTATCAAGACAGTAAAAGCTTATCTGTCCGTCAAAGAGCACCTCGCCTCTCGGAGCAAGAAACTGTGCGGATACACTCTCAGATGACCGGATCAGATCAGCAATATCTTCGCCTGCATGGAGCTTCTTTCCGTCAAGCACCATGGTGTCAAAATGATCGAATCCGATATAAACGTGCTCTGTCATTTCAGATGGAAGGATCGCATTGACTGATGACGGATCGTCGGTTGGACTCAGTAAGATGCGTGATGCGTTCCCGCGATACAGATATACGTCATCCGTGATCGTATGGTCCGAAAGATATTCTTCAAGATGAGAATAGTAAAGGCGGGTATCCAGTACTTTGAAGGACAGCAGGCCTGCAGCAAGGAGGATGATGGCTGAAAGTGTTATCAGGAGACTGCGTTTTGTCTTCATACTCAGTCCTCCCTCTCGGCGTAAACGGCAGTATAATAAGTGCTTCCGTTTATCGGCGTATCATCGCTTATACTGATACCGTTCGCATCGACAAAGCCGGTCACCTCGCCCCAGATATCTTCGGTATTGCCCGGGTGATCATCATCGGGGAGCGGGCCGACCTTTGCGCCGTGCTTTACCGCGGCTGTCATGGAGCCCCACGTGAAATCAAATCTTACAAGGTCATAGCTATCTCTGTCACTGTAATATCCGTCAAGGAAATCAGCCCTTTCAATGAGCCAGCGTTTAAGCTCCTCCGGATCATCATCCGTTTCCTTGTAGACGGGATACATATCGCAGGCCATGGTACTCATGGTAAGTGAGCTTTCCAGTGCGGAAGCCTCCGAGTCAAAGCGGCTGGCGGCATATTCGCGGATAATAGATGAGAATTGCCCGGTATAATACTTTCCGGCTTCGGTGCGGAAGTCTTCCGAGTGCTCCAGGGAAGTAAAGAACAAGCGGCCGAAGTCATTAAGATGTCTGGACCTGATCGTAAGGTCGTCATGATACGGACCGGAGGTAATATGTCCTGCAGAACAGTCAAAATCCCATACGGGGCCAGCATGGAGCCTGTCATCATCACCTATATAGAAATAAAGGCTGTCACCGTCCATGTCAGTCTGTACCAGATAATCCTGGATCATATACATTTTTATGAACGAATCCATATCTATATAACGGGAAGGATCTTCGCCGTTGTCTACAGCATCCAGAGCATTTGAAAACAGAGTCTCTATCCTTTTTATTTCCTCGGGATTAAGAGAGGCAGGGTAGTGTATGGTCATGCCCATACCTTTACTCTCAAAGGTGTTGGGCCGCATATCGTACTTAACGTCTCTTTCTATCAGAGCCTTTGCTTTAGCATCACTTAAGAACTCAGGAGCCTGAATGTTCTGACACAGGAGATAAAGTCCCATATACTTTCCGTTTATATACAGGTTGATATATCTGCTGTCAGGAGCAGACTCCATGTCCATCATACGGGCGATATCAAAGGCTGCCTTGTTTTTCATAAGGACTGTCGTGTACTGCCCGTTGGATTTCAGCACCCACTTCTTTCCGGGCTCCATGCCGAGCAGGCTCATCTTGCTTGACAGACCGAGATTGTACGGCTTCTGATCAAAGTAATCAAAGGAGGTATTGCCATGTCTGTAAATGTCCGCATCAGTGACGACATCAATGGTGCCGTCAGGTCCTGTGATCATCATCGTGGAGCTGATATGTGGCTTTACCGTGGCTTCGTACTCGGTGGAATTAACTATATCGATAGCATTCTCAGAGGTAGTAAGGTACATGGTCGGCACAGAGTCAGCGAACATGAACTGTACATAGCCGTCATAGAGGAGCTCGCCTCTTGGGGCAAAGAGCCTCATCGTGACAGGTTCATCGCTCAGAGATGATACATAATCAAATATCTCGTCTCCGGATCTGAAGCTCTGTCCGTTAATCTCAAGGGTGCGGAAATGAGAGAATGAAAGCCGCAATGATCTGAGTGAGGATACTTCAGATGGCAGGCATGCAAGATAAAATATCTGATCAGATGTCGGATTGAGTCTGATATCTGTGGATCTGCCGCAGGAAAAAGAGATATCTTCGGGTATGGCGTGATCCTGCATATATACTTCCGCGAGGTGATATGAGAAACGCATCTCGAGATAATACAGGACCGGAAGAGAAAAAACGGCGAGTGCTATCACTGACAATATGATGATAGCACTACGCCGTGCAGGTTTCATCAGAAGCTTACTTCTCCGTCATGAGAAAGCAGAGAAACAGAAGTTACACCGGCAACGCCCGATACAGCCTTTGAAAGGGCAGCTCCGTCCTTCGTGCGAAGTTCGTACACGAGCTCCAGATTGCCGTTTGTAAGGACGCGGGACTTCTCTATGAATGCACTTGAATTGCTCTTTACCTCGGAAGCTATGTTCGCGTCGGCATCAGAAGATGCATTGACTATCATTATCATGGGTGTTTTGATCACAGGTAAGCGGTCGAGCACCATTATGGTTGCCGTAGCAGCAAGTGAAAGGATGATGGCGACCTCCACGAGACCCGCTCCGCAGATGATACCTACCGAGATGGACCAGAAGAGGAAGACCAGATCCATCGGATCCTTGACGGCCGTCCTGAAACGTACGATAGAAAGAGCACCGACCATACCGAGTGAGATGACCACGCTCGACTGTACCGTAAGGATGATAGATGCCGTGATCACGGACATGAGTACCAAAGAGATGTTGAAGCTCTTGGAGTAGAACGTCCGCTTGGTCAGGAATCTGTAAACCAGATAAATGTACAGACCCACGAGCAGTGAGAAGAACATCACTACCAGTATCTGTGATGTGGAGAGCTCTACGTTGGCATAGCCCTCGAGGAATGATCTTTTGAAGATGCTTGAAAATGTTGTCATGTCTACCTCCGATAAACCTTAATTATAATTTTGCCTTATTGAGTAAAGGGATGTATTTACCCCGTTATAAGTAAACTTTCGGCACAGGAAATACTTGGAAAAAGTCTCTCTGTGCATCTTGCCGTACTCGACTGTATGAGCTATGTGATCCGGAAGGAATTCGTCAAATTTAACCTCCATAAGATTCTGGCCCCTTTCAAGCACGGGTCTTGAAGAAAGGGGTCTGTCTGCCAACAGGGCATCAAGCTCTGAAGACGAGCGTATATTCCTGTCAAAAGTGATCCTGGTGTTGCCCTGCGGTGCTGCGAACGGAGTGCGTTCGTACTCCACTATGACAGCGGGATGCAGCATGCTTGTACGCATGCGTACATAGAAAACGTTAAGCAGGGGAGGATTATCGTCCTTCACATCCGTCTGACCCTTAAGTATGTGCTCAAAGGTTTCTCTGCTTATGCTGCAGTTGTCCTTGGATATCAGGTCGGATTTGCGGCTCTTGCGCTCCAGACTGATATAGCTGTCGCTGTGGTCATACACGCGGATGCGCCACTTTTCCCTTTCATCGACACCGTCTATGTTTTCCTGCAGATAGGTGTCATAGTAGTCGTCGAAATACAGGCTCCTGATGTTGTAATAGCCCTTCTCGGATACATGGCTGTCCTTGGGCATATATGCTTCAAGCCTCTTCTGGGCAGCAAGGAGCCTTACTTCGGGCTCTATGTATTTGTATTCGTGTCTGTACCTTGCGTCTTCGTTAAACATGTTGAAAATTATAGCACAGCATCATTCTTAATGCTATACTAACCATATGTGCGTTTTCTATAAATATGCCTCGCTGAAAAATATATATTTACAGCGAGGTGCGAATAGGAATTAGTTTTTAGGTGTCAGAAAGGTTTTGAAGTATGATTTGGAATGAAGCAAAAGAATGCATGAGCCGGGACGAGCTTGCCGTACTGCAGGGAGCCAGACTCCACAAGCAGGTGGACAGGATATACCACAACGTGGAGTTTTACAGAAAGAAGATGCAGGCAGCCGGAGTGGAGCCCGGTGACATACAGACAGTTGAGGATGTAACGAAACTGCCGTTTACAACATATGCGGATCTGCGCGACAACTATCCTTACGGATTGCTGGCTGTGCCCAGATCAGAGATAGTCAGGGTGCATGCATCATCCGGAACCACGGGTAAACCCAAGGTGCTCTGCTATACGAGACGTGACGTGGAGATCTGGTCAGAGTGCGTGACACGTGCCATGGCCATGGCAGGCATCACAAGGGATGACATCATCCAGGTCGGATATGGCTACGGTCTCTTCACGGGAGGTCTGGGAGCACATTACGGAGCAGAAAACCTCGGAGCCATGGTCATACCCATGTCTACGGGAAACACGAAGAAGCTCATCGATATGATGATAGACTGCGAGGTCACGGCAATCGCCTGCACACCTTCTTATCTGCTTCATGTGGCTGAGGCACTTGAGGAGCAGAACCTTGTAGGAAAGATCAAGCTCAAGTATGCCGTATGCGGAGCCGAGCCGTGGACTGATGCCATGAGAGATCAGATAGAGAAGAGGCTTGGAATCAAAGCATATGATATCTACGGACTGACGGAGATCCTCGGTCCCGGTGTGGCATGTGACTGCAGCGCCCATAAGGGACTGCATATATATGAAGATCACTTCCTGCCTGAGATCATAGATCCGGATTCGCTTGAGCAGAAGGAGCACGGAGAACTGGGTGAGCTCTGTATCACCACTCTTACCAAAGAGGGAATGCCGCTTCTTCGATACAGGACGAGAGACCTCACATCTCTTGAGTATGATAAGTGTGAGTGCGGACGTACTATGGCACGTATCCAGCGCTTCAGAGGCAGATCGGATGACATGCTTGTCATCAGGGGAGTGAACGTATTCCCTTCACAGGTGGAGCATGCTCTGCTTACGGTGGCCGGCACCACACCAAACTACTTCATCACTGTGGACAGAGTCAACAACAACGATACCTTCGACGTGGCAATTGAGGTCGAGGAGAGATTCTTCTCCGATGAGGTGAAGAAGCTCGAAAAGCTGCGCGCCGAGGTGGAAGATGCCATACATCAGACTGTGGGCATCAAAGCCAAGGTCAAGCTGGTCGAGCCCAACGCGCTGCCGCATTCCGAAGGCAAGACCAAGCATGTGGAAGACAGAAGAAAGCTTACGGAGTAAGGGGGAGGTTCAATATGATCATCAAGCAGTTATCGATTTTCCTTGAAAACAGACCGGGCACACTGGACGCGGCATTAGGCATACTGAAGGAGGCGGAGGTGAACATCTGCGCACTTTCTTTGGCAGACACTTCCGAGTTCGGACTTCTCAGGGTCATAGTGGATAAGCCGGACGAGGCGAAGCAGGCACTGAGATCGGCAGGCTATACCTCATCTATCAATGAAGTGCTCTCCGTGGAGCTGAAGCAGGAGGTCGGCTATCTTTCTTCCATAATAAAGAAGATATCGACCGCCGGCATAAATGTGGAGTATATGTACGCTTCTTCATCTTCGGTGAGTGATGCTTCCATGATAATAAAGACCGATGACTCCGCAAAGGCGGAGCAGGCCCTGTCCTGAGGACATCATGCAGGATATATGGCTTTATTCTGACGGCAGCTCGAGAGGGAATCCGGGACCCGGAGGGTATGGCACCATACTCAGCTTCACCGACTCAAAGGGTACGGTACACAGAAAGGAATACAGCGAAGGCTTTCCCGATACTACAAATAACCGCATGGAACTGATGGGAGTGATAAGAGGCTTTGAAGAGCTTACGAAGCCGTGCAGGGTCCATGTGGTGACAGACTCACAGTATGTGGTCAAACCCTTCAATGAAGGGTGGCTTGATAACTGGATGAGCCATGAATGGAAGGGGTCAGATAAGAAGACCGTGAAGAATGTGGAGCTCTGGCAGAGGCTTGTGAATGCCATGGACGGACATGAGTATACCTTCGAATGGGTGAAGGGACACGCCGGCCATCCGGAGAACGAGCGGTGTGATGCACTGGCTACAAAGGCTGCGGATGATTTGAACAGCCCGGACTGAATGCTATAATATAACATCATGAAGAAACTGAAGAAGCGCACCAAAAAAAGAATAGCTATCGCGGCATGTGCCGTGGTCATGGTGATAGCGGGGATCAATATCTACAACATAAGGAAGGAATATGCTCAGGCGGGCGGCGAATATGGTGACGTCGCAAAGAATGTACGCATATCTGATGAGCCTGTGGAGGCGATCCCTGTAGAGGAACCGAAGAAAAAGGAATCCGATTCGCAGTTTAGTTTTGAAGATGACGGCCCGAAATACGACATCGGCACGTATCCCAATCTTGTTATAGATCATGAGGCACTGAAGAAAGCTCAGCCGAACTACAAGGGATGGCTCTATGTGCCATGTCTTGAGATCAGCTATCCTGTGGTGCAGGGGACGGATAATGATTATTATCTGCATCATACCTTTGAAGAGACCGAAAATGTGGCAGGCTGCATCTTCATAGATGCGGAATGTGCACCGGATCTGAGCAGCTATAATACATTCATATACGGACACAATATGAAGAACGGTTCGATGTTCGGCTCACTCAGAAAGCTGATCACCGATCCCAAACCCATAGTAGAGGATCCATATGTTTACTTCTACACAGAAGACGGAGTTTATGCATACAGAACATACTCTTTTCACAGGGTGCCTCCGAAATCGGGATACTTCAGCTATGTAAAGGATCATCAGCAATACTCTGAATATATTGACATGGCGCTATCCGACAGGATGGTGGATATGGATATAGCAGTGGACAAACAGAAGAACTCTCTTGTATTGTCCACGTGTAACGGAGCCGGAGAATCCAAGCAGAGATTTGTCATACATGCGATCAATATAGGGCATTATAAATGAAGAATGCAGGACAGAAAAAACGCATAGGTGTGATGGTAGGCAACTACCATTCCGATCATCCCAGAAAGCTCGTGCGCAGGATATGGGAGCTGCTTACCGATGAAGATGTGGAGGCCAGATTCTATCTTGGTACCGAAAGCTCCAGCTTCCTTACGGATCTGATCGCAAAGAATTCCAACTTTGATTATCAATATGCTTCACTTTACAGTCTCAGCTCTTTTGATGATCTGGATGTACTTATAGTATCCAGGGGCACGCTTTCGATATATCAGAGCAGTATATCCGTGGACGAGGTGATGGAGAAACTGCCGGATATCCCTAAAGTGATACTCGAGGATGCAAGACCTACCAAAAACGGAGTGTATCTCATAGCCGACAATGAAAAAGGCGAATACAGATGCACGGAGCATCTGATCAAAGAACACGGACTGAAGAAGATACTTTTCCTAACGGGGCCTGAAGGCAACTGTGACAGTGAGGAAAGACAAAAGGGATATATGAACGCCATGCGTGACAGTCATCTGAAAGTGGAAGATAAGATGATAGGCCACGGCGATTATTCCGAAAATGTGGACGGCGTGGTGGAAGCTCTGCTTGATGCAAATCCGGGTGCCGAGGCCATAGTGTCTGCAAATGATGAGATGTGCATTGCAATTTACAGGGTATGTGCCGCAAGAGGTCTCGTGATAGGACGTGATATTGCGGTTACCGGATTTGACAACGCGGAGATATCCGAATACATGGAGCCAAGACTCACTACCGTGGAGCAGGACTACAATCTGGTTTGCGTGCGTGCGGTGGATAAGGCGCTTGCCATACTGAAAGGTGAGAAGGTCGGATCGGAGAGAGTCGATGCGCCGTTCATACGGAGGGAGTCGTGCGGGTGCAGCATAGACGATCCCCATGACATGGATGAGATCGATCCCGCTGACAGGGGTGAATATATCAGAGCCAGGCAGGCTCATATGGACTTCAGGCAGGAAGTCTGGATAGGCGCGCTCCTTATGAGGGAGATGATCATGGAGACCGCTGACAGGAAGAAATACCTGAAGAGTCTCGGTATGTGCCTTTCTTATCTGAAAGTAGACAGATCGTATATAGCGCTGATGGAAAAACCGCGCAAGGTGGATGACGGCAAGCTGCCGCAGGTTCCTGACAATATGAGACTCCGTCTCGTACAGGAAGGGAAAAAGCATAAAGTCTACGGCGATTCGGATGCCCCCAGACTTAAGGATGGGGCTCCGAACGATGTCTTCCGCGACGGGAAGCCCGGACGTTTCATCACATTCTTCCTTTTCTATGAGAAATACCAGTACGGTACGCTTAGTGTGGAGATAGAGCCGGACCGCATTGATTTCTTCTATATGATGTCACTGGAGATAGGATCCAGTCTCAGACATTTCCAGATGGCTGTATCGCAGCAGCGCTACAAGGCTGAACTGCAGGAACTTGCAAGACACGACAATCTGACAGGGCTTTTCAACAGGCTGGGTATGGCCGGAGTGGCAGCGGGATTTGTAAATACGCATGAAGACAGGATGCTTGTTGCGATGATGGCGGATCTGGATCACTTAAAACAGATCAATGATACATTCGGACACAGTGCCGGAGACTTCGCCATCTGCAAGGCTGCGGAGATACTGCGGCATGCTGTAGGCAAATCATCGCCTTTGGGACGCACCGGAGGAGATGAATATATGTCTATATTTGCGGTCGATTCCGAGGATGATATAGCAGCGGTGGAAGCAGAGATCAAAAGAGCCTGCGCCGAATTCAACGAGCAGAGCGATAAGCCGTACTACGTGGAGATCTCCGTGGGATGCCACGTTTTCCGTGCTGCAGAATATGAAGAGCTGAATTCCGTTATGGAAATAGCGGACCAGAACCTGTATGAGGCGAAGAAAAAGCGCCGCCCGTCAGTAATACGCTGATATCCGGACCTTTCATATTTTTTCTTGAAAATTTTCTTTTTGACCCCTTTTTTTGGATCAGAGCATCCGTATATGTAGTCAGAAGGGCGGATCTGTCACAGATCTCGAACCTGAAAAACTATAGTATACGGAGGAAACAGAAATGATGAATAACATGATGAAGAGAGTGATACTGACGGCAGTGACAGGAAGTGTACTGATCGGGGCTGCACTTACCGCATATGCGGCACCTGCGGGGAACAGACCCCAGGGCAGGCAGATGCAGGGGATGCAGCAGCAGGGCGAGAGACCTGAGCTTCCGGAGGGCGTCACAGAAGGTGAGAGGCCGGAGCTTCCTGAAGGAGCTATCGAAGGTGAGAGGCCTGAACTGCCGGAGGGGATGAAGGAGGGTGAAAGACCGGAGCTTCCCGAAGGGATGGAAGAAGGAGAAAGGCCCGAACTGCCTGAGGGGGTCACGGAAGAAGATGCGGACCCGGCCGGCGGCAGGCAGGGAAAAAAGGGTGAACGATGCGCAGACGGCGGTCCGAAAGGGGACATGGTCAATATAGAGGCCTATAAGGAAGCCCTTGAAGGTGTGGAGGATGATGAGACAAAGGCATCGCTTCAGGAATATATAGATGCACTGGAAGCAGCGCTCGATGATGAAAGATCGGCTCTTGATTCGAAAGAAGAGAAGACGGATGATGAAATGCAGTCATACAGGGAGGCTGTGGCGGATGCTGCAAAGGCTTTGAAGGCGGCATTTGAAGAAGCGGGCGTGGAAGTGTCGGATGAGGGCGTCCTGCCGGATGAGGATGAGCTTCCTGCCGGAGCGGCCGGCAACAAAAAGATTGAAAAGACAGATAAGCAGGACGCGGATAATACTGTCTCAGGGAGTACTGCAGAGTCCGATGCAAACAAAAACGCGGGAAAGACAGTCTCCGATGCAACGGAAAAAGTCAAAAAGAGCGGCGATAAAAATGCATTCACAAATAAACTGTCAGAGCTATATAATTGGCTGAAGGGAATATTCGGCTGAAAAATGACGGAAACAGACACGGCAAAAGACAAAGACAGGATCTCAGACGAAAGGGCGGTGTGCGCAGCAAAGGATAACAAAGAGCTCGACCGTTTTCTATCGGATGAACAGCAGCATATATTGAACCTTACAGGCAAGGTACTCGGCAGGAGCATCACCCGGAGTGATGATGAGTATTCTGTGGCACTCACAGCGGTGTCCGAGGCGGTAAAGAACTATGACAGGACCAGGGGCAGCTTCTGGTCCTATGCTGCTTTTGTCATAAAAAGCCGTGAGACGGATTATTACAGAAGCAGCGCCTTAAGAGGCGAAAAAGAGATGACGGTATCTCCGGATGTTTTCACAGACGGAGGAAGTGAAGACGATCCGGACGGAAAGCTGCGTCATGACATAAATGAGAAGACCTCGGTATGGGTCGATACTTCTCTCGGGGAAGAGATAGAGGAGCTCAGGGAGAAGCTTGCGGGCTACGGGATATCTTTCTTCGATCTGGCGGAATGCTCTCCGAAAGCAAAAAGATCCAGGGCGGCGTGTGAACTTGTATTAAAGGCAGTATTTACTCCTCCGCCGCTTGTGGATGAGATCATAAGGACCGGAAGCCTGCCGATAAAGAAGATAATCGAGCGGCAGCCGGTATCGAGAAAGCTGGTAGACAGACACAGGAAATACCTGCTGAGTGCAGCTGTCATACTCTCGGGGGACTATCCCGGTATATCAGAGTATATTCCGTACAATGGCAGCAACATGGATCAGAGGACACAAAGATGAGATCGGTGGTTTTGGAGATAAAAAACGGAAAAGCGGCTGTGCTTGATGATGCAGGAGTGGTGCATGTCATAAAGGACAGGGGATACGAGACGGGGCAGGTGATCTCCATGTCCGAGATCGAACTGAGGAGAGAGGAGATATCGGCAAAGACCGGCAGGATGTCTGCGGCACCCTATACCCGGATCGCGGCAGCGGTATTGGCTGTAGCGGTGATCGGCGGCGGAGTGAGTGCCTATGCCGCTCCGGTAAGCACAGTCACGATAGACGGAGAAGAGTCGGTGGAATACAGGCTCAACATCTTTGACAGAGTGGTGGGTGTGGAAGCAGCAGAAGGATCGGATGAAAGCTTCAGTAACGGGATAACGGAGCTTTCGGGTGAGGTCCGCGGCATGAAGATAACCGATGCGATGGAGATGACAGCGGACAGGATGGAAGAGAAGATACCGGCTTCAGGAGAGGAAGGTATCCCGGAGATCACCGTCAGGGTGGGCGGTCTCAAAAGGGACAGCCGGAGACTTCACGAAAAGGTCAATGATAAGGCAATGGAAATAAATGAAAGAAGACCCGCGGCGAAGCCTGAGCCTGAAATGGATATGGAAAAAAAGACTCAGGATGACGGAGAGGAGTACAGGTACCGTAAAAATGAAGCGGGGCAGAGCGGCGAGCGGGATATAACTGACGGTGTTGATCCGGGGAAGGCCGGAACAGACAGCCTCGGGCATGACCAGGCTCCCAAGCCGGACCAGACTCCTGCTATACCTCAGGAGCAGGTACCTGCGGATAAAACAGTACAGGCTCCTCCGACAGAACAGGCGCCTCAGAATGCCGCTGATGACAGGGAGATCCCGACAGACCGCAGACAGATGGATGAAGTACATGGAGATGATATGCCTCCGGAAGCTGTCGGAGGACAAACGGATGGCAGGCCGGTACAGATGCCTGATGCTCCGCCGGATATGCGCGGAGAAGAGCCGCAGGGAGGCCCTAAACAGGAGCCACCCGGAGGATTCTGATGTAATGATCTGCAAAAAGCTGAGGGATCGGGTGCTTCGAAACGAATTCCCTTGTTTACATAAAACAAATCTTTTTCGCTCTTGTTTCGTATTATTCCACAGATTATTCTAACACGATTTCGTCATATTGCACAATGAATTGGGTTCATATTAGTATTTATGTGCTTTGACACAGCCTCTCTGTCTATTGTAGAATCAACTATATTAGGAGACGTGGGTCTTTCTTTTGTTGTACCCGCAAATCGACCATAAATAGTGTTTCTTATTAGTCAGTTGGAAAGGTGATCGTGATGAAGAGAAAAACAAGCAAAAAACTCATCGTAGCAGCGTTGCTGGTTACGCTGCTGTCGCAGACATTGTACTCTGCGGCTGCAGGAATCTTTGGAGTGAGGACTCAGTCTACTGCATATGCAGACGATGAGTTCGCAGAGAATGTAGAGCCGGGAGAGATGGTGGATGAATCCACACAGACGGATGACTCCGACATCTCCGATGACCGGGAGACCGAAGAGGCATCCTCCGGAGAGGAGGAGTCCGGTGACGAGAGTGCCGATGTCACGGACAGTGATGCGGCAGAAGGAGACAGTACGGAGGCAGAGGGTGAGAAGAGAGAGATCCCGGATATCAGCCTCAGAGTCTCGTATGTCGACGGAGATGGTGCAGACATAAAGGACGGAGAAGACTATGAGCTGGATCCGGACTTTATTTACATATTTAAATATGAAGCACCGAAGATCGACCACTATGACTATGACAGGACCACTATTGATATAGAAGGAAGCGACGAAACGATCACCGCCATCTACAGCGAAAAGCAGGATGGCATCCAGGTTTATTCCGTTACAACTGACAGCGATATAGATAACAAGGAGTTTGACGATGTGGCATGGACAGAGCTTAAAGAGGACTCTGTCGTTGTCATGCATTACAACAAAGCCGAAGAGGAGACCTCCGAGGAGAAGGTTTCCGAAAACGAGGCTGAAGCGGAGCCTGAAAAAGAAGAGGCCGTAAAACGTGTATACGAGTACGAGGACAGCAGGGTATATGCCAAGGCAACTCTCGAAAGAGCAGATGCGATCCCTGATGATGCCGTATTTGTGGTAAAGGACGTCACGGGAAGCACAGGCGCCGAGGATGCCGTAGATAAGGCAGACGAAGCTACGGATACCGATCTGGATAAGGAAAACGCAAGGGTATATGATATTCATTTTGAGAATGACGAGCAGGGTGAGATAGAGCCGGAGGAGGGCTCCGTAAAGATCGAGATCCGATTCAAAAGGAGCATAATGCGTCCCGATACGGAGACGACCGGGGACAGGAACATTTCTGTCGTGCATGTGGACGACAAGGGCAAGGCTACCGAGATGCAGGCAGATGTATCCGATGGCGAGTCCGGTGTATCGAATGTGGAATTTGAGACGGATTCATTGTCTTATTATGTAGTGGCACCCGAGGTAAGCGCTGTAACTACCGCTGCAGAGGCGCTTGCGGATGAAAACAGCCGCAGTCTGGTACCCATGGTGAGTTCTGCGTCCATCAACGGCGAGGAGATCCCTGCAGATGCCAGCGATTACAAGCTTCCGGAGGATGCTGACGGCACATACATCCTGGGACTTGCCTTCAAGGAGAACGGGGACAATCAGTTTGCATCCGTGATGTATTACCAGCTGCCCACAGGCATGAAGCCAGAGAACACAGATGCCATAAGCTCTGTACTCAACCTGAGCGGAACTGCCGGAGAGGACGGAGAAGCGCTTAGCGGTACCATACCCTACGTCTATCATATCGAGACAGATGAGAACGGCGACTGCTATCTGATAGTCGAGTTCGATACGACCAGCAGCAATTACAAATATCTGAAGGCTGCATCAAATGCGAAGTTTGATGTCGGAGTGAAGGTGACCATCGCAGAGGAGGCCACCGAGATCAGGTTTGCAGGTTCGGATCTTTTCTCCGGGACAGTAGTGATAAAGGAAAAGACCGAAGAGGAAGGGGACGATACTTCCTCCAGTCTGTCCGCGACGAAGCAGAGTAAGGTGTCAGATGATCAGAAGACCATCCACTATTCCGCTACCATCACATCCACCGGAGAGAACAAGGGTGTATGGATCGGTGACTACTACGGCAAGGACGCGAGGGACATCGAGGGTCTGCTGACTGTAGTGCGAAGCTCAATGAAGGTGAAGTCCAGTGTGAAGGGAGACCTGACAGACAAGGTCCAGTATGATGTGCAGAACGGAGAGCCTTTCAGGATCGAGGGACTCGACCTGAAGGACGGTGAAAAGATCACCATAGAGTACGACTGCAGCGTGAACCTGCCCGAGAATCCCACAAAGAGCATTATCGCAGCCAACCAGATCGGCGCCATCATAGGCTACGAATGGAAGGCACAGTCGTGGGTCGAGGACAAGCTCTATGATTACAAGTCGGATATAGTCAAGACCTCATCGGTAAATGAGGACAAGAGTGAGGTCACATATACGATAGTCGTAAATGAGAACGGCTCCGCAAATATAGACAATGTGGAGATATATGACAAGCTGGAAGGCGACATCAAGAAGTATGCGAACTACAGCGGAGAAGGCGTATATGTACAGATAGGAGACGGCGAGACGGAGCTCTATCCCTGGGATACCAGCTCCTCCAGCAAGTTCAGCCTGGCTTATGCAAACAAGAATAAGCAGTTCTACGTATATACCAACAGGTTCGGCACGGTAGGAAACCGGAAGCTGACTCTCAGATATACCGTGAAGGTGGACACCGACAAGATCGTCAAGGCGGGCGATCTGAAGAATAATGTCACAATATGGCAGTTCAACCTGAATGCAGGGGACGACGGTATAGGCTATGAGCCGGGTGATGACAATGCGCTCGTGGTGGAGAAAGAAGCCGGTGCCATCACCGCAGACAACACCATACCGTGGAACTTCTCTTTCACGCTTCCGAAGGCAGGATATGACAGCTGTGTGGTAACGGAATATCTGCCGAGGGCTACGAACTGGAACATAGGAGTGATGTATGTGGATCCTCTTGAGGGAGAGATCACGTTTACGGCAGCTGACGGCAGACCTCTGTACTATACGATAAAGTCCGAGAAGGATGACAAAAAAGCCGATAATGACAACAAAGTCACTGTGACCTTCTACAAGGATGCGGCAAAGACCCAGAAGGGTATAGCCGAAGGCAGTGAGAATACCACTGTGACAGCTACACTCAGCACAAAGCTGAACGAGGCGTGGCTTGAGGCTACCACAAAGAACAGCATAGGAAACGAGCATCAGAACAAGGTGAAGGTCACGGCCAACGGAGCCAGTGTGGAGGCAAAGGCGTCAGTCAAGAAGGTCTTTACAAACACCCTGTCAAAGTCGAGCAAGGGAGCCGAGAACGTCACCATAGACGGAGTGGAATATCCCGCATACAAGTATGTGATCACGCTGACCGGAGTGAGTGACGAGACACTGGATAATGGCAAGCTCGTCATCACGGATGAGTTTCCCAGTGCTCTGAAGATCTATGATGTCACGGGAGATGCTAAGAACTGGAGAGGTATGCCTTCCTCCGATTACCATGTATGGCTGCAGCCGAGATGGGGCGGAAACTGGAACAGAGAAATGGTGGACTGGACCAGCGAGGGCGGCACGGCCACGTTTACAGTGACTCCCATGAAGAATAACGATGGAAGCTACATGGAGTACTACGAGCTGGTGTATTATCTCATACCCGACGGAGAGGCAGGTCTGCAGTACATGCGCGAGCAGAGTGCATACAATGGCGGATATGAGTTTACGAACACAGCCAGCTGGTCAGGAAAAACATCTTCATCCACGAGCAGATATGACTATGTGACTGAGTCTGTGAGCAAGGAGTGCACCGAGGAGCCCACTCTCGAGAACCAGTATGTGGGAACCTTTAAGATAACGATCAATAAATCAGGTATACAGTACGGTACGGAAAGCTACCTCGATGTATATGATTACATGACCAACCTGAGACCTGTCACAGAGGAGCCTGTGACGATCTCATACAGCGACGGTACGTCCGAGACCGTGAACGGATGGAACTGGGATCAGGGCAAGGGAGCCTGGAAGTTCAGTATCCGTAACGGTGTGACTGCAGAGATAGTATACAAGGCAAAGGTGGTAGGTACCATCGGACAGAAGGTGGATTATTCCAACTACGTGACCTTCTTCGGATACGAGTCCACGAAGACCAACGGTAAGACCGAGGTGGAGTCAGGAACCGGAAGCCTCGCACTGAAGACAGTGAAGCTTGACAAGAAGGCTTCGGATACCGGAAGTGCACTGGCGGGTGCTACATTCAGGCTCTATAAGTGGGACGGATCCAGAAGCGATACCATCAGTCTCGGCGAGAGCAGATGGACTGCGGTCACCGACAACAAGGGTAAGTACATAGACAGGACGACCAATTCCGAAGGAAGAGCGTCCTTCTATGGTGATTATGACAGGGACGGCTGGACTCTCGAGATAGATGAGTTCTATGCCGTGAAGGAGATATCGGCACCGGCAGGATATGCGGTCGATCCGGATATGCACGTCTTCATCGTACAGGCAGACTATGCGGTCAGCCCCCAGAGCGTACCGATCACCGTCATCCCCATAGATGCTACGGATGCAGGCATATCCATCACTGATGACAAGCTGCCCACGTCTGAGATATCCGTGATCAAGGTCGAGAAGGATGCAGACGGCAATCTGACAGAGGCTCCTCTGGCAGGTGCCACCTTCGTGCTGACTCCGGACAACAAGGAGGCACAGCTGACCGGCACACAGACTCTCACCACCGGTGAGGACGGCAGGATCACCTTTAAGAATATCTATGCCGGCGGGAAATACGTAATGGAAGAGACCAAGGCTCCCGAAGGACATGAGCTGGACGATATCCACGTATGGAACATCTCCGTGGATCAGGACTTCAAGGTCACTTGTGACAGGGATACGGAGGACAGGCTGGTATTTACCGCAGGTTCCAAGACGGGCGAAGAAGCTTCAGGTGACAACGTATATACCGCAAGGATAGGAAACACACCCGAAAGACCGAAGACAGGCTCACTGACCGTGAGCAAGTCAGTGACGGGTGATATAACCGATGCTGAGATTTCCGATGTGCTCGGGAAGCTCTCATTTGTCGTGGAAAAGATCGATGCGGATGGCAATCCGGATCCTGACTTTACGGCAGTGACCCTTACCCATCAGGGTAATGGCAGCTTCGGAGTCGTGTCTGATCTTCCTATAGGAATGTACAGGATCACGGAGAACGGAGGAAGCGTAGAGGATAAGGCTTATGTGGCACAGTTCAACGGAACAGGCTTTACCGAGGTCGAGGACAACAGCATCACGGCCGCTACCTTCTCAATATCATCCACGGATCCGGATCTCACACTGGATGTGAACAATGAGTACAGGAATGAGAATGTAGATATATCAATACCTATAAATAAGAAATTCATCGGCGGAGCAGGTCGATGGAAGGATGGATTTAACTTCACTCTGCAGGAAGTGAGTGAGCACGGCTGGGGCGATATCGGAGATCCCATGTCCGTGACGCTGAATGGCGGAGACTCGGAAGATGCATCCGATAAGTTTGAGCTCAGATACAAGCTCTCTGATATCGGATGGTGGGGCGATAACACGGATTACGACGATCCGAGCTCGGACTATGCGGGATACAGGTATGTACACACGAAGTGGTACAGGATATCCGAGGATACATCCGCAAACCGTGAGGATGTGAGATACAACCTGCTGGATGAACTGCCGGACAATGTGGCTCCCGACAGCCCGTACTGGTATGTGCATGTGTATATCTATGCAGACAGCCAGACCAATCCCAAGAACGTGAAGGCTGTGCTCAGGACCGCAAGGAAAGAGCCCAACGGCTATGACTACAGAAGATACGGCATGCCTTGCGAAGAGGACGGTGCGATACTCTTCAAGAATGAGTATATCCCTAAATACGGCACCATCAGGCTGACGAAGAAGGTCCTCAGAAATGACGTTGAGGTCGAGACGGGAGATTTCTATAATGTCCGCCTCTTCGGTCAGAATTCCTACAAGGGAATGGATCCCAATGTGGCTAACTTCTCCAATATTTCCTTCACCAGCAGCAAGGGAAGAAGAGTCGACTACGAAGAGAAGACCGAGCCGGTCAACAGCCAGACGAGGAAGGTATTCTACTTCACCCTGCAGGGCGGAGAGACTATCACTATAGACGGACTGCCGCTGATAGAGGACGGCGTGGACAGCACGTACTGGATCCAGGAGGTCTTTGCAGACGGAGTGGAGAAGCCTCAGATAGAGATGGCTGATGCGGCTGAGTTCACACTGTCACAGTGGAACGATCTGGTGACGAAACCCTTCAACTTCAGTAATTATGAGGCATCCGCTACCATGGTGAACAAGTATTATTCCGATACGGAATACAGACCGTGGGCAGTGAAGTCCGTGAAGTTCGTACCCGCTGCTACGACTGTGAAGCACAGCTTCAGCCTGTATGAGGGCGACAAGCTGATACAGGGATCGAAGGAAGTGGAGATACAGGGCAGCAAGACTGTGAAGTTCTACTTCGATCCGATAAAGTACGATCACACAATGATCGGAGAGCATACATACACCGTAAAGGAAACCCCTACGGAAGGCGTCAGATCATCCGGTGATATCAGCTTCACCGTAAAGGTTGAAGCCGATGCACAGGGCAATCTGACGGCAAAGGCAGTCGATGAGGAAGCAGGTCTCGGCGAGGGCGTACGTACCATCACGAACACCTATCCGATAGACGGTACACCTTCCATCACTCTCAAGAAGACACTTACGGGACGTGCCATCAGGCAGGGCGATGACTTCGCTGTAGAGATCCGTAAGGACGGAGAGCTGCTCAACGCAGGAGACGTGAAGAACGGCAAGGTATTCTTCCCTTACGGAAGCGGTGAGTCCACCGTGGCGGTCAGACTGGATACATATACAGGAGAGACTGCAGACGGCAAGGCACACACCTATACGGTAAAGGAGATCGATAACGGTGTCACCGGTGTGAAGTATGATAACAGGGAGTACAGCTTCACCATCACTCCGAGCGTGGATGACGGCAAGGTGGTATTTACGAGTACATCACCTGAGACAGTGACATTCGTCAATACCTACACAGCATCCGGAAATGTGGTCTTCAATACGAAGAAGGTGCTGGAAGGCAATAAGGAGCTTACCGCCGGAATGTTCAGCTTCCAGCTGAAGGATGCAGACGGCAACGTGCTTCAGACCAAGACGAATGATGCAGAGGGCAAGGTGGCCTTCGACAGTATCGGTTACACTCTGGATGATCTGGGAGATCATACCTACA
>JAEEGO010000119.1 GCA_016280355.1 Lachnospiraceae bacterium
ACGCGCAATATATCATAGGAGGAACACGGATAATGAAGAAGAGAAAATCAGGATTTTTATCTGATCAGAGATTCATAGTACTTCTCGTGATCATTGCGCTGGTCATCATATACATGATATTCAGCCCGGAGTTTCGTAAGTATTCATCAATACTTTCCATGCTGGACTTCTCATACTACGATGTGCTCATGGCTATAGGTGTGACATTCCCGCTTATCACCGCTGGAGTGGATCTCTCCATCGGAACCGGTATGGTGTGCTACGCACTGGTAGCCGGAAGACTGATCAGAGATTTTAACTGCCCGGTAGTAGTGGCAATGCTCGTATGCGTGCTCTTCGGTACAATAGTCGGTCTGGCAAACGGTACACTGATCGGAGTGATGAATCTCCCTCCCTTCCTGGCAACACTTTGTACCTGCATGATCACAAGAGGTATCAGCTCGATGGTCATGGCTACACCCTGGCCTACCAACAAGCAGCCCGGAGGATGGTTCCACTCGATATTCAAGCTGACCATAGGACACGGCAGATCGGCGCTCAAGATACCTGTCGGTTTTGCAGTGGTAGTACTGCTCGTTCTCATAATGGAGTTTGTACTCAATCATACAAAGTTCGGCAGATACACGATAGCTATCGGAAGTAATAAGGAAGCTGTCGCACTCTCCGGAGTAAATGTAAAGTTCTATCACGTAATGGCATATGTGGTATGCGGATTCTTCGCAGGACTTGCAGCAATAGCTTATGCAGCAGTAGTGCCTACTGTACAGCCGGGTACCGGAGCAGGACTTGAGCTGGATGCGATCGGCGGAGTGTTCGTCGGAGGTGTGTCGGCAACAGGAGGATACGGATCGGTGATAGGTACTCTCGAAGGTATTTTCGTCATCATGCTGCTGAAGACAGGACTTCCTTATATAGGACTGCAGGCAAACTGGCAGCAGATCATCACCGGCGTAGTGCTTATCGGCGCAGTGCTCATAGACGTGGCAAAGCGCAGGAGACTCGCAAAGGAATCATAAAACTGTATATGGTACGCAATAACGCGTTTCATATAAATAAAAAAATCTTTTCATTTACTTAAAAAAAGGAGGACGAAATGAAAAAGAAGATCATTGCATCACTTCTTGCAGGAATGCTCGTAGTATCATCACTGGCAGGATGCGGAAGCACAGCAGCAGACAACGCAGCACCTGCACCCGCAGCAGAGGAGGCAGCACCTGCAGCAGCAGAAGAGGCAGCACCCGCAGCAGAAGAGGCAGCTCCCGCAGAGGAGGCAGCTCCTGCAGCTGAGGAAGCACCCGCAGCAGTTGAGGGCGGATCAGGCGAGTACACAGGCGGCACACAGTTCGACGGTGTAGTAGCTAAAGAAGCTTACAAGTTCCCTGTAGACGTTAAGTCATTCCAGTCAACATACTGGCAGGCAGCTCTGAAGGGTATGGATATGGCTAAGGCAGAGCTCGGTGTTGAGTACGATGCACACGGCCCTAACTCTGAGTCAGATATCGCAGATCAGGTCAACATGCTGAACAGTGATATCAACAGCAACCCTCCCGGAATCGCTCTTGCAGCATGCGACACAAGTTCAGTGCTTGATTCTCTTAAGACATGTGCAGACAAGAAGATCCCTGTAGTCTGCTTCGATACAGGTGTAGCAGATGCTCCCGAGGGCTCTGTAGTAGCTACAGTCGCTACAGACAACACTCAGGCAGGTGAGGTTGCAGCTGAGAATATGTACACAGCTCTTAAGGATGTCATCGCAGGTGCCAGCGGACAGGTTCGTATCGGTGAGATCAACCAGGACGCTACAGCTCTTAACATCCAGCAGAGAGGTATGGGATTCGTAAACAAGATGATCGATCAGATCACAGCTGACGGCAAGACAGTTGCAGTCGTTGGTAACGAGTTCTATGCAAACGAGGCTAAGAAGGCTCATTCAGATCTCGCTGATGAGAAGTCAGCAGACGTTGTTATCGAAGTAGCAGTTCCCGCTCAGACAACTGTTGAGCTTTGCTCTACAGCAGCACAGGCAATCATGTCCAAGTCTGACACGATCGGTATCTTCGGTTCAAACCAGACAGCAGCAGAGGGTGTGCTTGCAGCAGATGCAAACCTTTCAATCCTCGGCACAGATGCAGCAGCAGGCGATGTCATCGGTATCGGATTTGATGCTGGTTCTATCATCAAGGGCGCTATCTCTGACGGCACAATGTACGGTGCAGTTACACAGTCTCCTCTTATGATGGGTTACTATGCAATCTATGCTCTGACCATGGCAGCAAACGGCGACAAGGTAGAGGACTTCCCTACAGCCGGCTACTGGTATGATGCAAGCAACATGAACGACGCTACAATAGCACCCAACCTCTACGACTAATATTTGATCTTCAGATATAAGTTGAGAAATGTGATCGTTTCTGACTGAGGATAACGGCGGCTCTTCTCTCTCAGGAGGGAAGAGCCGTTTTCTGTAGTACTGTTTGTAAAGGCAAATCTCTTAAAGGAGGAAAAGATGTTAAAAGGAATACCGAAGATACTCCCCCCGGAGCTGCTGAAGATACTCTGTGAGATGGGACATACCGATGAGCTGACCATAGGAGACGGAAATTTTCCCGGCACTACCTACGGTAAAAAAGTGATCCGCATGGACGGCCACGGAGTACCGGAAATACTTGATGCAATACTTCAGGTTTTTCCGCTTGATACATATGTAGATCACCCTGTAACGCTTATGGCTGTAGTCAAGGGTGATACAGTAGAGACTCCCATATGGGACACCTACAAAGAGATAGTCAGAAAGTATGACGAGCGTGGAGATGCCTGCTTCGAGGAGATCGACAAGTGGGAGTTTTATGACAAGACAAAGGAACACTCAAGCGTAGTGATACAGACAGGGGAGTCTGCTCTGTATGCAAACATCATACTTAAAAAAGGTGTGGTCGTAGACTGAGAGGGATTGATATGAGAGAGTTACTTTTGGGAATCGATATTGGTACCAGCTCATGCAAGATAACGGTGTTTGACAGAGAAGGAAACGATCTGGCATCAAAAACCGGTCTGTATGATGTCTTCTATCCTCACCCGGGATGGGCAGAGCAGAGACCGGAAGACTGGTGGCAGGCAGTATGCAGTTCGATAAAGAGCATTTTTGCGAAGACGCATATCCACCCTGAAGAGATCAAGGGTGTAGGTATAGACGGTCAGAGCTGGTCTGCCATAGCCATAGACAAAGACGGTAAGGTGCTGTTTCCGACTCCGATCTGGATGGATACGAGAGCAGAAGATATCTGCACGGAGCTGAACCGTCGTATAGGAGAGGACAGGATATTCGAGCTTGCGGGCAATCCGCTCAAGCCCTCGTACACGACCCCAAAGGTACTCTGGTATGAAAGAGAGTATCCGGAAGAGTACAAGAAAATAGACAAGATACTTCAAAGTAACGGATATATCGCATATAAACTGACCGGAGCGGTGACCCAGGATGTATGCATGGGCTATGGCTGGCACTGCTTCGACATGAAGAATGGTACATGGGATACGGGCATGGCCAAAGAACTGGGCATACCTGTATCCTTCCTCCCTGATATTGTGAACTGCGATACGATAGTCGGCCGTGTGACGGAGCAGGCTTCGGAGGAATCGGGTCTTGCCGTCGGTACGCCTGTAGTCGCAGGCGGACTGGATGCAGCATGCGGTACACTGGGTGCAGGTGTCATAGATGACGGTGACACTCAGGAGCAGGGCGGACAGGCAGGAGGCATGAGCATATGTACGGACAGCTATCATGCCGGTCCCAAGCTGATACTCAGCTTCCATGTGGTACCTGACAGATGGCTGCTGCAGGGAGGCACTACCGGCGGCGGTGGTGTGATGCGCTGGTTCGAGAAAGAGTTCGCCGGTGAGGAGAGGATGAAGGAGGCTGACGGAGAGGCACCGTCTCTGGTACAGCTGAACGACATTGCAGAGAAGGTGGCACCGGGTTGTGACGGACTCGTTTTCCTGCCGTATATGTCGGGAGAGAGAACGCCCATATGGGATACCAAAGCAAAGGGTGTATTCTACGGAGTGGACTTCTCCAAGACGAAGGGACACTTCGTGCGTGCCTGCATGGAGGGAGTGGCTTATGCATTAAGACACAACCTGGAGGTGGCGGAGAAAGCCGGGGCCAGGTCGGATGTGCTGAGGGCGGTCGGAGGATCCGCAAACTCAAAGCTGTGGACTCAGATAAAGTCCGATGTCACAGGCAGAGAGATAGTGGTGCCTGCATCGGATACGGCGACTACTCTGGGAGCGGCAATGCTCGCAGGTAAGGCCATTGGGATGTATGAGTCGTACAGTGAGGCGGTGAAGCTGGCGGTGAAGGATACCAGGAAGCACACGCCTGAGGGTGGTACAAAAGAAGCATATGATAAGGCGTATGAGACTTATCTTTCCATATATGAAGATCTTAAAGATCTGATGCACAAGAATTAATAGAAAGTCTGTATGCTGATCTGAAAAACATATATGCAAATCAGCTGGTAAGATTGATACAAAAAAGACTTTATATAAGGAGGAAAAGATGAAAGCAGGGGTAGTACATGCAAAGAATGATATAAGGTATGAGGATATAGAGAAGCCCAAGGCTGAGCCCGGTAAGGTAGTGATCAAGGTGAAGTATACCGGCATCTGCGGCTCGGATATACCGAGGGTAAACGGAGATG
>JAEEGO010000120.1 GCA_016280355.1 Lachnospiraceae bacterium
ATTATGTGATCTGTTTATTATATCATTCGCATATCGGCTCTGTATACTCTCATCTGCCTTTCTGCTATCATCCGGGACTGACTGTCGCCGTGAGTGCACCGTCCGTATCACAGTCGATGTTGATCACATCTCCTTCACCGGCACCGTCCGACAGAATGGCACGTGCAGCCAGAGTCTCTACGTTTTTCTGCATATATCTCTTAAGCGGTCTCGCACCGTATACCGGATCGTAACCGCCGTCCACTATGTATTTCTTTGCTTCATCCGTAAGACTTATCTTCAGCTGCCTGTCTGCCAGACGCCTGTTGGTGTCTGCGATAAGGAGCTCGACTATACCCCGTATATTTGCTTTTGTGAGCGGCCTGAACTCTATGATCTCATCGAGCCTGTTCAGGAATTCGGGACGGAAATGGGCGCGCAGCTCGGCGTCCACGGCACTGTGTGCATCGGCACTTATCCGTCCGCTGTCGTCGATCCCTTCCAGCAGGTACTGTGATCCTATATTGGAAGTCATGATCAGTATCGTATTCTTGAAGTCCACGGTACGTCCCTGCGAGTCGGTAATGCGTCCGTCATCGAGCACCTGAAGCAGCACGTTAAATACATCCGGGTGCGCTTTCTCTATCTCATCGAAGAGCACTACCGAATACGGATGCCTGCGTACGGCTTCCGTAAGCTGTCCTCCTTCGTCGTAGCCGACGTATCCGGGAGGTGCTCCGATGAGTCTGGATACGGAGAACTTCTCCATGTATTCGGACATATCTATACGCACCATATTATTCTCATCATCGAAGAGAGCCTCTGCCAGCGCTTTGGCAAGCTCGGTCTTACCTACTCCTGTAGGTCCGAGGAAAAGGAAGCTTCCGATCGGCTTCGTGGGATCCTTGATGCCGGCTCTCGACCTGACAATGGCATCCACTACTTTTTCCACGGCTTCATTCTGTCCTATGACTCTCTCATGAAGAGTATCTCCCAGATGGAGGACCTTTTCTCTCTCACCCTCGTTGAGCTTGGATACGGGTATACCGGTCCAGCGTGACACTATGGTGGCTATCTCATCTTCCGTGACTGCTTCATGGACCATGGTGATATCCCTGGAATGAAGTGCGGCCTCCGCCGCTTCCAGCTCTGACTGCAGCTTCGGCAGATCACCGTACTGCAGCTTTGCGGCTTTCTCAAGATCTCCCTGACGCTGTGCTATCTGTATCTCATTATTTACGGACTCTATCTGTTCGCGCAGTTCGGACAGCCTGCCCACACTCTGCTTCTCTGTATCCCATTTCGCCTTGTCGTTCTTGAACTTCTCATCGAGCTCGGCGATATCGCGGCGCAGTTCTTCGAGGCGCTGTCTTGATGCACTGTCCTTTTCCTTCTTCAGTGCGGTCTCCTCTATCTGCATCTGTGTGAGACGTCTTCTCATTTCGTCAAGCTCTGCAGGCATTGAGTCCATCTCCGTCTTGATCGAAGCGCAGGCTTCATCCACTAGGTCTATGGCCTTGTCGGGAAGGAAGCGGTCCGAGATGTAGCGATGAGAAAGGACGGCTGCTGCTACGAGAGCCGAGTCGGCTATCTTCACGCTGTGATATACCTCATAGCGTTCTTTCAGACCGCGGAGGATGGATATGGTGTCCTCGACTGAAGGCTCGTCCACGAGCACAGGCTGGAAACGGCGTTCCAGAGCCTTGTCCTTCTCTATATATTCTCTGTATTCATCCAGTGTCGTTGCACCTATGCAGTGCAGCTCTCCTCTGGCGAGCATAGGCTTTAGCATATTGCCGGCATCCATGGCACCGTCTGTCTTGCCTGCACCTACTATGAGATGCAGCTCGTCTATGAAGAGTATGACCCTGCCGTCTGACTTGCGTACCTCTTCGAGCACAGCCTTGAGTCTTTCTTCAAACTCGCCTCTGTATTTTGCACCTGCTACGAGAGCTCCCATGTCGAGAGAAAAGATCTCCTTGTCCTTGAGTGCTTCAGGCACATCCCCTGCGACTATACGCTGTGCGAGGCCCTCCACTGCAGCGGTCTTGCCGACGCCCGGCTCGCCTATGAGGACAGGGTTATTCTTGGTCTTTCTCGAAAGGATCAGGATCATGTTCCTGATCTCGCTGTCCCGGCCAATGACAGGATCGAGCTTCTGCTCTCTGGCACGTGCTACGAGGTTTGCACCGTATTTTTCGAGTACATCATATGTATCTTCGGGGTTGTCGGTATTCACGGTCTGATTGCCGCGCACCTCTGACAATACCTGCAGGAAGTGGTCACGTGTTACACCGTAGTCCTTCAGGATCTCCTTGAGTTCCTTGCCAGGATGCTTGATGACGGAAAGGAAGAGATGCTCCACGGACACATAGGAGTCACCCATAGCCTTCGCTTCGTCGGCGGCAGAAAGCAGGATCTTATTAAGCTCCTGTCCCATGTAAGGATCACCGCCCTGCACCTTGGGACGTCTTTCTATGACGCCCTGTATGGCCTTAGTGAATTCATCGGCATCTATCCACATCTTTTCGATGAGCTTCCTGATAAGAGACTCATCTATGGTGAGCAGCGAATATACGAGATGCGCAGGCACTATCTCCTGATTGCCGTAGTCAAGCGCGACCTTCTGGCAGACGTTTACTGCCTTTATCGAATTCTGTGTGAACTTATCTATATTCATGATCTCACCTCCCTTATCTGCACAACAACCCGTCGTGATATCTATCATGGCGGGTCATCTAAAGCAGCTTTCGTTTCATCTATGAAGGCATCTTATCATGAATTGTTAGCACTGTCAAGAGGTGAGTGCTAATCGTTGTTTGATATTTTTAGATACTTCCCGGTTGTGATATTATAGTCATTATTATCATCCCTTTTCTTTAAGGAGGATCAAAGATGAACATCGCAGTAGCGGGAACCGGATACGTAGGTATGTCCATGGCAGTGCTCCTGTCCCAGTACGACAAAGTCACGGCAGTGGATGTGGTACCCGAAAAAGTAGATAAGATTAATAACCGCATATCGCCTATAGAAGACGAATATATCGAGAAATATCTTGCCGAAAAAAAGCTGGATCTTTCCGCCACGCTGGACGGAGCGGAAGCATACAAGGATGCCGATATAGTCATCATAGCGGCCCCCACGAACTATGATCCCAAAAAGAACTTCTTTGACTGCTCACATGTGGAAGAGGTGATAAAGCTCGTGATGAGCGTGAACGATCACTGTACCATGGTGATCAAGAGTACCATTCCCGTCGGATACTCCATGTCGGTAAGGAAGAAATTCGGCACCGACAGGATCATATTCAGTCCCGAGTTTTTGAGAGAATCAAAAGCTCTGTACGACAACCTTTATCCTTCACGCATCATAGTCGGATACGATCCCGAAGGCGATGACAGTATGGTCAGCGATTCACTCGGAGAGGTCTCTGCAAGACTTTCGAAAAGCCGTGCCGAAGAATTTGCCTCTCTGCTTAAGAAGGCTGCTCTCAAAGAAGACGTTCCCGTACTCATCATGGGCCTTACGGAAGCAGAAGCCGTCAAGCTTTTCGCAAACACCTATCTTGCTCTCCGGGTTTCTTATTTCAACGAGCTGGATACCTATGCCGAGACGAAAGGACTGCAGACAGCGGACATCATCCGCGGTGTCTGTCTCGACCCCCGCATAGGCGAGCAGTACAATAACCCCTCCTTCGGCTACGGCGGATACTGTCTGCCCAAGGACTCCAAGCAGTTGCTCGCGAACTATCAGGATGTGCCCGAAAACCTCATACAGGCCATCGTGGACAGCAACCGTACAAGGAAGGACTATATTGCCGACCGCGTGCTCGAGATAGCCGGAGCATATGAGAACTCCGAATCCTGGGATCGCAGCAGGGAGCATGAAGTCACCATAGGCGTATACCGCCTCACCATGAAATCCGGCTCCGACAACTTCCGTCAGTCCTCCATACAGGGCATAATGAAACGGGTAAAGTCAAAGGGAGCTACGGTCATCATCTACGAACCCGCTCTTGAAGACGGTGAGACCTTCTTCGGCTCTCTCGTCGTGAACGATATAGAAAAGTTCAAGAAAAAAAGTGACTGCATCATAGCCAACCGCTACGATACAGTCCTTGATGATGTTCTGGACAAAGTCTATACCAGAGATATATTCAAGCGCGACTGATCCGCTCTTTATCCAAGCTCAGCTTCCACCTCTTTGTTCAGCTTTCTGAAGAACACCAGTGTAAGCATCAGAGAACACAGTTCGGATATCGGAAAAGCCCACCAGACAACATCCACATTGCCTGCGAGGCTGAGCAGGTATGCCACCGGTATCAGCACAAAGAGCTGACGTCCGAGAGATACCACCAGAGAATAGATACTCCTTCCGAATGCCTGGAAGATGGATCCCATTGCAATACAGAGTCCTGCGATAGGAAAATGCAGGGCTATTATACGAAGAGCCGTTATGCCGATACCAAGCATATCATCGGAAGCCTTAAACAGTCCCAGAAGTACTCCCGGTACCAGTTCGAAGACACAGGTTCCTATTATCATGATGAAGAATGCCAGCGTGACCGCAAATCTCAAAGCCTCATGTATACGCTCGCGCTTCTTTGCACCGTAGTTGAATGCAAGCACAGGTATCACACCGTTGTTCAGTCCGAATACCGGCATGAAGAAGAAGCTCTGGAGCTTGAAATACACTCCGAACACGGCGACTGCCGTACTTGAAAACACACTCAGGATCTTGTTCATAAGATAAGTCATCACCGATCCTATGGCCATCATCAGTATTGACGGGATACCCACGTAATAGATCCGCTTTACCGTATCTGCCCTCAGCCTGAATATCTTCCATGAAAAATGTATATCGTGATTCCTTGTAATGTTGAATATAAGACCAAGTATTGCCGCTACGCTCTGACCCATGATCGTAGCGTATGCAGCTCCTGCCACCCCGAGTGCCGGGAAGCCAAACAGTCCGAATATCATGATCGGATCCATGATGATATTGATGACTGCACCGATCGTCTGTGTGATCATCGAATAGATAGTGCGTCCGGTAGACTGCAGCAGTCTCTCCAGGGTCACCTGTGCCGACATGCCTACCGACAATACCATGACTATCGACAGATAGGTCGTTCCTTCTTTCAGTATGACCGGATCATTTGTCTGGGTTGCCACAAAGCCTTCTGCAGCACCGAGAAAAGAGGCGATCATGAAAACAAGAGCAGAAAGGATGCACAGCACTATGCCGTTTCCTGCTGCACTGTCCGCTTTATCGTACTCCTTTTCGCCGAGGGATTTGGACAGCATGGCGTTGATACCCACACCGGTTCCTCCCGCTACGGCAAACATGAAAAACTGCAGCGGAAAAGCAAGAGTCACTCCTGTCAGAGCCTCTTCCGAAAGCCTTGCCACGAATACCGAATCCACGATGTTGTACAGAGCCTGTACAAGCATGGATATCATCATCGGCAGTGACATGCTCACTATCAGTTTTTTTACGGGCATTACGCCCATCTTGTTTTCTTTCATGACTTTCTCGCGAACGCAGCCCTTTTTCTAAGGACAGGGTCCAGTATCCTCTTACGTATGCGAAGCGACTGAGGAGTGACCTCCAGCAGCTCATCATTATCAATGAAATCAAGGCACTGCTCGAGCGACATGACTACAGGCGGCACCAGACGCAGCGCTTCATCAGAGCTGGATGTACGGGTGTTTGTCAGATGCTTTGTCTTGCAGACGTTCACCTCGATGTCCTCCGATTTCGGATTGGAGCCTATGACCATTCCGGAGTATACCGGAGTGCCAGGTCCTATGAAGAGCGAACCTCTGTCCTGTGCATTGAACAGTCCGTACGGTACGGCCTCTCCTGCTTCAAATGCTATGAGCGAGCCTGTCTTTCTGTAGGCTATATCTCCCTTATAGGGGACATATCCGTCAAATATCGTATTGATGATCCCGTTTCCTTTGGTATCCGTCATAAAGGGACCCCTGAAGCCAATAAGACCTCTCGACGGAATACGGAATTCCAGTCTGGTGTAACCGCCGGCTATGGAATTCATTCCGAGAAGCTCACCCTTTCTCTCGGAAAGACTTGATATCACGGTACCCGAAAACTCATCGGGTACATCCACATAAGCAAGCTCTACCGGTTCCAGTGTCTTGCCGTTCTCATCCTTCTGATATATGACCTCAGCCTTGGATACGGCAAATTCATATCCTTCACGCCTCATTGTCTCTATGAGAACCGACAGATGCAGCTCTCCTCTTCCCGAGACCTTGAAGGTATCGGTAGACTCAGTCTCCTCTATACGAAGAGATACATCCGTGTTGAGCTCCTTGAGCAGTCTGTCCTTGATATGTCTTGATGTGACATACTTGCCCTCCTTACCTGCCAGAGGGCTGTCATTGACCATGAAGTTCATCGATATGGTAGGATCGGATATCTTCTGGAACGGTATGGCCACCGGATCCTCAGGAGAGCAGAGCGTATCTCCTATCTTCAGATCAGCTATACCGGATATCGCGACTATCTGGCCTACAGATGCCTCGTTCACATCGACCTTGTTCAATCCTTCAAATTCGTACAGCTTGCTTATCTTGACCTTTTCCCTGCGGTCGCTTTCATGGTGGTTTACTATCACGGCCTCCTGATTGAGCTTCACGGTACCGTTGTCCACCTTGCCTATGCCTATACGTCCTACATACTCGTTGTAGTCTATAGTTGAAATAAGCACCTGCAGCGGTGCTTCTTCATCCCCCTTGGGTGCAGGTATATAAGATACTATTGTATCGAATAGAGCGGTCATATCCGCTCCCTGCGTCGCAGCATCCATTGATGATGTACCGTTCTTCGCGGAAGCAAATACAAACGGACAGTCAAGCTGATCATCATTTGCACCGAGATCCATCAAAAGCTCGAGCACCTCATCCACGACTTCATCAGGCCTTGCGCCGTCGCGGTCTATCTTGTTCACGCAGGCTATCACAGGCAGCTCAAGAGACAATGCCTTCATCAGAACGAATTTCGTCTGCGGCATCACGCCCTCAAATGCATCCACAAGAAGCACCACTCCATCCACCATCTTCAGGATACGCTCCACCTCGCCTCCGAAGTCTGCGTGTCCCGGTGTATCTATGATATTTATACGGATATCCTTATACAGTACGGATGTATTTTTGGAGAGTATGGTGATCCCTCTTTCCCTTTCGAGATCATTCGAGTCCATGACTCTCTCCACCACTTCCTGGTTCTCCCTGAATACACCGCTCTGACGGAGCAGAGCATCCACCAGTGTGGTCTTTCCGTGATCTACATGAGCTATTATGGCTACGTTTCTTATCTTACTGCTGTCCGCCATCTTCGTTTGTTCCATCCTCCGGTTTATTCTTCTCCAGTGCACATATTGCCTCATACGCGAGGTCATAGCAGCGTGCCATCTCCTTGGCTTCCGCTGTTCCAATCTTGTTATACTTTACGGTCTGATCTGCGAAATAGGACTTTGCCCTGAAGATGGACATCTTTGAGAACATCTTTCCGTTACTGTAGTATGTTCCCGTGGAAGAATCCCATTTGCTCTCTCCGAATTTTTTCAGATCCTCTTTTGTGGCTCCGGCCGATGCCGCCAGCGCCTGTATTATATCTGCTTTGGAATCAAAATTCTTGGTTATTCCTGCCATGCCGCATATCCTCCGTTTTACTTCTTAAATATGCAATATCGCTGTCGCGAAGTTAAAGTATACCAAAAGTGCTACCGCATCTACAATAGTCGTTATAAAAGGCGATGCCATGACCGCCGGATCCAGTCCGATCTTCTTTGATACCATGGGCAGCATCGAGCCTATCATCTTGGCAAAGAGTACCGTCACCACCAGAGTACCGCACACAACAAAAGCAACCGATGCGGAAACCTTGTCCACTATCTGAAGCTTCACGAAGTTTGCTGCCGCAAGCGTGAGTCCCGTGAGCAGAGCTACCCTTATCTCCTTCCATACCACACTGAAGAAATCACTGAACTCTATATCATCCAGTGAAAGGGCACGGATGATGGTGACCGAAGCCTGACTTCCGGCATTTCCCGAAGTGTCCATCAGCATCGGGATAAAGGCTGTAAGGACGATATAGGCTCCCAGCGCCTCCTCGTAATGCGTGATGATCATTCCCGTAAAGGTCGCGGAGACCATCAGGAAAAGCAGCCATATGATGCGCTTCTTCCATATCTCCATCACGCCCTGTCTAAGATACGGCTTCTGCTGATCCGTAGGCATGATAGCTGCCATCTTCTCAATATCCTCGGTGGTCTCTTCCTGGATGATATCCATGATATCGTCGACGGTTATGATACCCACGAGCCTGTCTTCCTGATCCACAACAGGCATCGAGTTAAAGTCGTATTTCTGGAACTGCTTCGCTACTTCCTCCTGGTCGTCCAGAGTATGCACGGCGATGACGTTCTCATTCATGATCGAGCCCACCGTCACCTCGGGATCAGCCAGTATCAGATATCTCAGGGCTGCAGTACCCAAAAGCTTCCGTTTGTCATCTACCACATAGCAGGTATATATCGTCTCGGAATCAAGGCCCGCACTCCTTATCCTGTCCATACATTTCTTTATGGTCCAGTTTGCCTTCAGATCCATGAACTCGACTGTCATTATGGATCCTGCGGAATCATCCGGGAACTTCAGCAGATGATTGATATCCCTTCGGGTCTCAGCTGTCGTATGTGCAAGCAGACGCTTCACCACGTTTGCCGGCATCTCTTCCATCAGGTCTGTAGCATCATCGGCCATCAGATTGTTTATGACGTTTGCAGCCTCAGCGTCAGTCAGCGCAGTAATGATCTCCTGCTCTATATCAGTAGGCAGGAACGAAAAAACATCCGCTGCCATATCCTTCTTCAGCAGTCGGAACACTCTTGGTCTTTCTTCCTTGGGGACTTCTTCCAGGATCGAGGCTATATCTGCCTCATTTAGCTCGTTGAGTTCCTTACGGAGCTCATTATATTTCTTGTCGGCAATGAGCTGCTCTATCTCTACTCTTTCCATGACGATCTCTCTCCTTTATAGCGTGGTAATAAAAACGTTCATGATACGGACTGTCTGAATTCATTTATTACCACCACCTTTCCTGAAGAGATTTTGTCTGAAAAAACCAAACGTATTTTACACTTTTTAGGCGAAAAAAATCAAGCATATCGGCACTATTTCCTTATCCGGGTACATATGCCGTATCGCCCCTTTCAATATCTATTGCAGAAGACGTGAGTTCCGTTAGTAATTTCACTAATGCATCATACTTCTGTTCAGGCACGGCCAGATCGTATCGTACCTTGTCTGTATATTCCGCATTCAGGCGTGATATACCATCCTGCTCCATAAGATGATCTATGGAGCCCGTGAACGGATAATCAAAGACTATGGAAAACTGCTGCATAAGCTGCATCTGTGCAACTCCGGCATCCTCCACGGCGGCCTTTGCGGCATCCGTATAAGCACGTACCAGTCCACCGGTCCCCAGAAGCGTACCTCCGAAGTATCTCGTCACTACAATGACCACATCCTTAAGC
>JAEEGO010000121.1 GCA_016280355.1 Lachnospiraceae bacterium
GAGTGTACAGACTTCAGGGTGTTGAGATCAACGACAAGCATATCGAGGTCATCGTACACCAGATGCTCAAGAAGATAAGGGTTACCGAGGCTAATGATGCACTTGATATCCTTCCCGGCGAGCTGATGAACGTTCTTGATTTCGACGATATGAACGAGAGGCTCGAATCAGAAGGCAAGAAGCCTGCTGAAGGAACTCAGGAGATGCTTGGTATCACCAAGGCATCACTTGCTACCGATTCCTTCATGTCAGCAGCATCATTCCAGGAGACCACAAGGGTGCTCACGGACGCTGCTATCAAGGGCAAGGTTGATAAGCTGATCGGTATGAAGGAGAACGTTATCATCGGTAAGCTGATACCTGCCGGAACAGGTATGAAGCGCTACAGGAACATCGATCTCAATACCGACGGACCTACACTCGGAGACGAGATAGACTTCGCGGATGAGTTCTCAGTAGACGAGGAGATACCTGAAGGCGAGGCAGCTGAGGATATCGAAGAGAACGACGCAGAGCTTGTAACTGCAGGAGAGACAGAAGAGTAAAGTTTTTCTTGACAGCCGAAAACATAGGAATTATTATATTAGAGCGTGTCTTTACGGCACGCTCTATTATGCTGTTGTGAATGGCAGTAACTATACTTAAAAAGAAAAGAGGTGAAACTTAATGCCAACATTCAACCAGTTAGTCAGGAAGGGCAGGCAGACATCTGTCAAGAAGTCTACGGCACCGGCTCTCCAGAGGGGATTCAACTCTCTGCAGAAGAAAGCTACAGCTACAAAATCTCCCCAGAAGAGAGGCGTATGCACAGCTGTAAAGACAGCTACTCCTAAGAAGCCTAACTCAGCGCTCAGAAAGATCGCCCGTGTGCGTCTTTCAAACGGTATCGAGGTGACGAGCTATATCCCCGGAGAAGGTCACAATCTCCAGGAGCACAGCGTTGTCATGATCCGTGGCGGAAGAGTAAAGGATCTTCCCGGTACAAGGTATCACATTATCCGTGGAACACTTGATACAGCAGGCGTAGCAAACCGTATGCAGGCTCGTTCCAAGTACGGCGCAAAGAAGCCTAAGGATAAGAAGTAAGAAATACAGAGGTTGTGTTGGATTAAGTTTCAGCACGAACACAAGTAGATCAGATTGTGAGTACCTGTGGGTGAATGCCCACAAAGGAGGGAAGAAACGTGCCACGTAAAGGACATATAGTAAAAAGAGACGTACTGGCAGACCCGAAGTACAACGATAAGGTAGTGACAAAGCTCATCAACTCCATCATGCTTGACGGAAAGAAGGGCGTAGCACAGAAGATCGTTTACAATGCGTTTGACAGAGTCGAAGAAAAGACAGGTAAGCCTGCACTTGAAGTATTTGAGCAGGCAATGAGCAATGTCATGCCTCAGCTTGAGGTTAAGGCAAGGCGTGTCGGCGGTGCCACATATCAGGTACCTATCGAGGTTCGCCCCGATCGTCGTCAGGCTTTGGGACTGAGATGGCTGACTCTGTTCTCAAGACAGAGATCTGAGAAGACAATGGAAGAGAGGCTGGCAGCAGAGATCATGGACGCAGCGAACAATACAGGTTCCGCAGTGAAGAGAAAGGAAGACATGCACAAGATGGCAGATGCAAACAAGGCTTTCTCTCACTATCGTTTCTGATCATCTGAGTAGAATTGGGAGGAAAAATCCTTGAGTAACGCAAAAGAAAGAGAATATCCTCTTGAGAGAACCAGGAATATCGGTATCATGGCGCATATCGATGCCGGAAAGACCACTCTGACCGAGCGTATCCTGTTTTATACAGGTGTCAACTATAAGATCGGAGAGACTCATGACGGTACTGCAACCATGGACTGGATGGCTCAGGAGCAGGAAAGAGGTATAACCATAACCTCTGCCGCTACTACTTGCCACTGGACTCTTGAGGAAAACGCAAAGCCCAAACCGGGCGCTTTAGAGCACAGGGTAAATATCATCGATACTCCCGGACACGTAGACTTTACGGTCGAGGTTGAGAGATCGCTGAGAGTGCTTGACGGAGCTGTAGGCGTGTTCTCTGCAAAAGAGGGCGTGGAGCCCCAGTCAGAGAACGTATGGCGTCAGGCTGACGGATTCCATGTACCGAGGCTGGCTTTCATCAACAAGATGGATACCATAGGTGCTGATTATTACAATGCCTGCCAGACCATACATGATCGTCTCGGCAAGAATACCATCCTTATGAACATCCCTATCGGCAAGGAAGATACCTTCGCCGGGATCATAGACCTGCTGGAGATGAAGGCTTATTACTATGATGATAAGCAGGGTACAGATGTCGAGATCAAGGACATACCGGATGACATGAAGGATGAGGCTGAGGAGAAGCATCAGGAGACTCTGGAGGCTATCTGCGAGCTGGATGAGGATCTGATGGAGCAGTATCTTGAAGACAAGGTGCCGACCATCGATCAGCTTAAGCAGGCTCTCAGAAAAGCTACCATAGCCGGTGATGCAATTCCCTGCTTTGCAGGATCAGCTTACAGAAACAAGGGTGTACAGAAGCTTCTGGACGGCGTCATAGAGTATCTGCCCGCTCCTACGGATGTACCTGATGCAGAGGGTACAGACATGGACGGCAATCCGCTCTCGGTGCCTTCAAGCGACGACGCACCTTTCTCGGGTCTGGCTTTCAAGATCATGACAGATCCTTTCGTAGGAAAGCTCGCTTACTTCAGAGTGTATTCCGGTACTCTTAAGTCCGGTTCATACATACTGAACTCTACGAAGAATAAGAAGGAGCGTGTAGGACGTATACTCCAGATGCACGCAAACAAGAGGACGGAGCTGGATACCGTGTATTCGGGAGATATCGCGGCAGCAGTCGGATTCAAGTTCACCACGACAGGTGATACGATCTGTGATGACCAGCATCCCGTCATACTGGAGTCCATGGAGTTCCCCGATCCCGTTATCGAGCTCGCTATCGAGCCCAAGACAAAGGCGGGCCAGGACAAGCTGGGCCAGGCTCTCGCAAAGCTGGCTGAGGAGGATCCTACATTCAGGGCTCATACTAATGAAGAAACAGGACAGACCATCATCGCAGGAATGGGTGAGCTCCATCTGGAGATCATTGTCGACAGACTGCTCAGAGAGTTCAATGTCGAGGCTAATGTCGGCGCACCTCAGGTGGCATACAAGGAAGCTATCACTAAGCCTGTGGATATCGAGTCCAAGTACATCAAGCAGTCCGGTGGACGCGGACAGTACGGACACTGTAAAGTCAAGTTCGAGCCCATGGACGCCAACGGCGAAGAGCTGTTCAAGTTCGAGTCACAGGTGGTCGGAGGTGCTATACCGAAGGAGTATATCCCTGCCATAGGCGAGGGTATCGAGGAAGCAATGAAGACCGGTATACTCGGCGGCTTCCCCGTAGTCGGTGTACATGCTGTCGTATATGACGGATCTTACCATGAGGTCGACTCTTCGGAGATGGCTTTCCATATCTCAGGTTCAATGGCTATGAAGGATGCCATGCAGAAGGGATCGGCAGTACTGCTCGAGCCTATCATGAAGGTAGACGTGACCATGCCCGAGGATTACATGGGAGATGTCATCGGAGATCTGAACTCAAGACGCGGACGTGTCGAGGGTATGGAGGACATCGGAGGCGGTAAGATGGTACGTGCATTCGTACCCCTCGCAGAGATGTTCGGATACGCTACGGATCTTCGTTCCAGGACTCAGGGACGCGGTAACTATTCAATGTTCTTCGATCACTATGAGCAGGTGCCGAAGAATGTGGCAGACAAAGTGCTGACCAAGTAACAAATAACTTGAAATTGTGCCCTCTTTGAAATATAATGATGCAAGCATCCATTTTTTGAAGCGGGTAAGTGTAGACTAAGGAGGATATTAAAAATGGGAAAAGCTAAATTTGAACGTACCAAGCCCCATGTAAACATTGGTACAATCGGACACGTCGATCACGGTAAGACTACTCTTACTGCGGCTATCACAAAGACTCTTTCAGAGAGAGTTGCCGGCAACGCAGCCGTTGATTTCGAGAACATCGATAAGGCTCCCGAGGAGATAGAGCGTGGTATCACGATCTCAACAGCTCACGTTGAGTACGAGACAGAGACACGTCACTATGCTCACGTTGACTGCCCCGGACACGCTGACTACGTTAAGAACATGATCACAGGTGCTGCACAGATGGATGGTGCTATCCTCGTTGTTGCAGCTACTGACGGTGTTATGGCTCAGACCAAGGAGCACGTTCTTCTTGCTCGTCAGGTCGGCGTTCCTTACATCGTAGTATTCCTTAACAAGTGCGATATGGTAGACGATCCCGAGCTCATCGAGCTTGTCGAGATGGAGGTTCGTGATCTTCTTAATGAGTATGAGTTCCCCGGCGATGATATTCCGATCGTTCGCGGATCTGCTCTGAAGGCTCTTGAGGATCCTTCAGGTGAGTGGGGAGACAAGGTTATGGAGCTCATGAAGGCTGTAGACGAGTACATCCCTACACCTCAGAGACCTACCGACAAGCCTTTCCTTATGCCTGTCGAGGATGTCTTCACTATCACAGGTCGTGGTACAGTTGCTACAGGCCGTGTAGAGCGTGGTATCCTTCACCTCAACGACGAGGTAGAGATCGTAGGTATCAGAGAGGATGTAAAGAAGACCGTCGTAACCGGTATCGAGATGTTCAGAAAGCTTCTTGATGAAGGTCAGGCCGGCGATAACATCGGTGCACTCCTTCGTGGTGTAGACCGTAAGGATATCGAGCGTGGACAGGTCCTTGCAGTTCCCGGATCAGTTACATGCCACACGAACTTCACCGCTCAGGTTTACGTCCTTACAAAGGACGAGGGTGGAAGACATACACCTTTCTTCAACAACTATCGTCCTCAGTTCTATTTCAGAACAACCGACGTTACTGGTGTGATCAACCTTCCTGCAGGCACAGAGATGTGCATGCCCGGCGATAACGTTGAGATGACCATCGAGCTCATCCACCCCATCGCTATGGAGCAGGGTCTTACATTCGCTATCCGTGAGGGTGGACGTACAGTAGGATCAGGAAGAGTAGCTTCCATCGTAAAGTAATCCAATAAGTTACAGCGAAACAAGAGGCTTCCGGGTATGTTTTATCCGGGAGCCTTTTTTCTCAAAAAGACAGGGGTACAAAAATGGCAAAGGCAAAGCTCGTCATAAACGAAACAAAGAAACTCGGGACCATAGCACCGGAGATATACGGACACTTTTCCGAGCATCTCGGCAGATGCATATATGAAGGACTCTATGTAGGCGAAGATTCGGATATACCCAACGAAAACGGTATGCGAAAGGATGTGGTAGAGGCTCTCAGGGAGATACAGATACCTCTGCTGCGC
>JAEEGO010000122.1 GCA_016280355.1 Lachnospiraceae bacterium
AGATCCTGCTGACATAACTTAGATAATAATATCACAAAATAACGTTTCTTCCTAATGCCGCGACCTTTGCAAAAAAGTGTATTATTTCTTCTCCACCTGCTGGCGTCTGACGAGGTCGGCAAAGAAACCGTCCTTTGCGATAAGCTCGTCATAACCCCCATCTTCCACTATCTTTCCGCCATCCAATACTACGATCCTGTCACAGTTTTTGATGGTGGACAGCCTGTGCGCGATCACTATCCTTGTACAGTCCAGTGAATCCAGGGCTTCGGAGACCTGCTTCTGCGTGATATTGTCAAGGGCGCTCGTTGCCTCATCAAACATAAGTATCTTCGGTCCGGGGGCTATGGCACGTGCGATCATAATACGCTGCTTCTGACCGCCCGATATTCCTCCGGTACCTTCTCCGATGATGGTGAAAATGTGCTATGATACAATTTCTTTATCCTGCTATCACCGCCGTTCGATGTGTGCTCCGGTAAAGGATACCACTGCTATGTCCTTACCAAGATCATCCGTGATGAACACATCGTAAAAGCAGTTTGTCCTGCCGTCTTTGATCAGCTTTGCCTCAGCATAGAGCACACTGCCCTTTGACATTGAAAGAAAAGAAGCCTCCCCCACAAGACTTACAGTTGCCTTTTCCTTACCGAAGTTTGACGCTACGGCAAAGGCAAAATCCGCCAGAGTGTATATGGCTCCTCCCATTATGCCCCCATATGCGTTCCTGTGTCTGTCTGTGAGCTTCATGCTGCATCTGGCATAGTCTTCCGCAGTTTCTTCTATGACGGCACCCGTAAGCTCGGTTGCATATATATCCTTTGCAAATAACTCTCTTGCTTCTTCAAGCCTTCCCATTTTATCTCTCCTCTTAAACTGTTTTTTATACGACCCTGTCAGATATGCGCCCGTCAGTCCGTTTCAAGCTTTTCAACAAGAAACTCCTTTCCCGTTCCCGGTACGAGCTTCCCGTCACCTCCGCATAAAGGACAGGTGAAATCCCTGTCATGATCAAACTCATGGCCGCAGGATGTGCATTTAAATCTTGCCGCGACATGTCTGAAATAAAGCCTTGCATCCTCACAGCTGTGGCCCTGCGACAGCAGGTCAAAATATGTCTGAACACACTCCCCTACATATGATGAAAGCTCCCCTATCACAATGTGTATGGCTTTTATCCTGCTTATATTCCTTGCCTCGGTCTCCTCATCCAGAGTCCTTATCAGGTTTTCTACAGCCGGCAGCTCATGCATCCTTCAGGTATCTTTCCCTGATGAACCTGAATGTCTTTTCTTCACCGAACACGGCTATCATCTTAAGAAAGGCACGAAGCTCCCTCTTGGTATTCTCATTCATGAATATCCTCTCTCTTGATCTGTCGAAGTACTGAAGCGGCATATCATCCGTGTAATGGCCTTTATTGTATATCCTCGACGCGGCTACTCTGTCACAGATCATCTCCACGAGATATTTCTTAGGCATCTCCACGGGTATCATCCCGCCTGCCTTGTCTGACTTAGGCTTTACCTCGGCGCTGTAGTCGACCCAGTATTCATAGTGGTGTCTGTTCCTTCCCTTGTGGTGCAGCCATGCTTCCGAGTACCCCTTATGCTCTCTCTCCTCGTTGTTCGGGCTCCGAAACCCCTGATAATATATACATCCGTTTACGAACTCGACCGGAGAATACTTTGAAAGATCATGCGTAAGTCCCTGCAGATAAAGACCGCATTTGAAGCAATACTTCATCACAAGCATCCTGTGTTCCGTAACTGTCCTGAAATGTCCCCAGATATCCATATCAATCTACCATCCCGTTATCCTGTCTCTGATGTAAGCCAGCGCAATAAGGTGCATGGGATAAAACATATAGAACGCCCACTTGAGCACTGTTCCGGTCTTACCTCTCCTGCCGTTGTAAAAATGCATCGGTATAAATGAAAGCATACCGAAATACTCTATACTGTTTATGAAAACAGGCAGGAATACTATCCCCGCTGTGGCTATCCTGAGTATCTCCATATTTCTGAAAAGATACATGCCGCTTATCATCACGACACCTATCCATCTGTAGTCCGTATGTGCAAGCTGTCCTATCACTGCAAACGGCACACATATAAGCATCTGCAGCGGCAGACGCAGCCTGATATCCTCTATCTGCACGAGACTCATCAGATAAATTGACATGAGTCCCAGAAGCAGCGTCCAGAAGACATTCTGATAATCAGGATCAAACAATGTACCGAAGAACGCCAGATCGAACGGCACCTCGGATATGATCCCGAACAGCAGCAGTCTTGCCATATATCTGATAACGCTTCTTGTGTGGATGAATCCCTCGACTATGAGAAAACAGTAGATCGGAAAAGCCAGTCTGCCGATATAACGCATCCACATCAGATCAGGGAAAAGAACGTCGCCGGCATGATCGATGAGCATGGTGAATACAGCTATAAGTTTAAGGGCAGTACCGGTCATTTAGTGTTTCCGGCATCCTTTGTCTTAAGTACGACTATACTTCTCTGATAGACAGCCAGCTCGTTTTTAGCCTCATCATATATCCCGGCTTCCCTGCCTTCTCCCGAAGACATGACTATCTCCCACCTTAGTCCTTTGGCAGGCTTGGGAGGCTGGAACCTGTGTCCGGTCCAATGCATGTTGTATGCGATATAGAAGCTGTCATCGTTTTTCCCGTCAGCTCTCTTCTCGTAGTATCCGGCATACATCAGTGCAAAGTGTCTGTTGTAATTTGCAAAGCTCTGATTCCATGCCTGCTCTCCGTGATACGAAGCATCAGGCACTCCACAGGAGATGTAATCATAGAGCTTCTTTGAATATCGTCCGTGCAAAACGGGATGTGACTTTCTTAAGGTTATCAGTCTTGTGACAAATTTAAGAAAATCCCTGTTCTTCTCGGCATCCGTCCATTCAAGATAAGATATCCTGTTGTCCTGACACCAGGGATTGTTGTTCCCCTTCTGTGAATTGCAGAACTCGTCTCCGGCACGTATCATGGGTACGCCCTGAGACAGCATCAAAAGCATCATCGCATTCTTCATCTGACGGAGTCTGAGACTGTTTACGGCCTTTCTGCGGCTCGGTCCCTCATCTCCGCAGTTCCATGAATAGTTGTAATCGGAGCCGTCGGTTCCGGCTTCACCGTTCTTATCGTTGTGCTTCCTGTCATAGCTCACCAGATCCCTTAAAGTAAAGCCCAGATAGGTGGTGATATAGTTGATCACGGCACTCTTTTCCGGATTGTAGAGCATATGCCCGGACACTCTGCGGAGCATATCCTCATCTCCCTTCAGGAATTTCCTCATGTCGTACATGAAGGGGCTTCCGGCTATGCCTACGTTCATCACATGAGGCATCTTCCTGCCGTATATCATATCCTCGTCTATATCATTGAAAATAAGCTTGGTATCCGTCAGATAGGGGTCATCCACTATACCCTTTACCGGAAGCTCAGCACCAAGGAGCTCGAATCCGTCCACCCCGTATATCATTACCCAGTGTCTGAGTACATCCTGTATGAAATGAAGAGTGTGTTCCGGCGTGAAATAAAACTGCATCACAAGTTCCATCTTGTTGACATGCAGTTCTTCAACAAGATCCATGAATTCTCCCGCAGGATCTCCTGCGGCATATGACGGCTTTGGCATGAAATAATTTCCCGGGACATATCCCCAAAGGTTCAGTCTCTTTGCACCGTCCATCGACACTTCCCCGACCTCGTCAAAATCATATGCGGGCTGGAGTATCAGTGTTGTCACCCCAAGCTTTTTCATATAAGGGATCTTTTCTTTAAGTCCGGCAAATGTACCGGGATGTTTTACTCCTGATGTCTTATCCTTCGTATATGATCTGACATTCAGCTGGTAGAGGATCACCTCCTGCCACTCTATATGAGGCCCCCTGTGGATCACCGTACTCTTCGGACAGGTGAATGCCCCGTAAGCATCCCTTTTTCCGAATCTGTTATTGCCGACTATATACTTGGTATAGGGATCTATGACCTCATACTTGCCTGATCTGATGCGAAAAAGCGTATCTTCGGGATCAATATCCCTGATACGCATCGTATATACCGATCCTACTTTCGAATCTTTCGGGAACCGGACAGTAGATATCTTCTTTCTGTCCTTTCTTGAATACAACTCAACAGCCGGAATACTGCCTGTATCCGCTATCGCCGATACCAAAACATCGTTTCCGGAAACCTTAGGCCCTAACTCTGCAAAATCGCCCTTTTCGGTCACAAATCTCGTCATGTGTGTTATGATAGCACAAGATAGCTGTTTATGTCACGAAAGGGTTTTATTATGGCTAAGGATTACAGTAACATAAGTGTCGATCTTGATCTTGATGACGGAAGGACCGTCACCTGCGACACAATAACGGTTCTTGAGGTTAACGGACAGAGCTACATCGCTCTGATGCCCAGAGAAGAAAACGTCAGTGAGGAAGATGCCGAGATCTGGTTTTACGGTCTAAAAGGTGATATCGAAGATGATGACAAAGAGCCCGAGCTGATATACATCGATGATGATGAGACCTACGAGGCTGTCATTGATGCCTTTGACGAATATCTGGACGAGCTTGACTTTGAAGAAATGGATCCCGATTAACCGGGATCCATTTCTTATCAGTCTCTGTTTTCTCTTTTATTATCTCCAGGTAAACTTGGTGATTATCTCATTCAGATCATCTACCGATCTTAACACTGCCTGAAGCTTCTCCATACCGTTCTCATTGGATGACTGCATCTGCTCTGAGGTATCTGCTATGTTCCTTATTCCGTCTGCCGATGATGTGGTCATATTATTGATCATATCCGTCGCAGTGGAGATCTCATCAATATTTGATTCGAGCACTGCTATACCGTTTCTGATCTCACCCATCACATTGATGAAGTAATCTGCATCCTCATGGTACTTTTCTCCCGAGCCTGCAAACATCTGATAGTCGGTAAGTACTGTCTTCTCCAGGTATTCCATAATCTCGGAAATACATGAGCTCATGCCTGATACAGCCTGATTGACCTCTACGACCATCTGCGTGATGTTGTCGACTGTATTCATCGTATCTGCTGCAAGTGAGCCGATCTCGGTTGCAACGACCGAGAACCCTCTGCCGGCTTCTCCTGCTCTTGCTGCCTCTATGGAAGCGTTCAGAGCAAGCAGATTTGTCTGAGATGAGATGTTCTTTATATCCTCTGCGAGAGCATTGATCCTTGATACTGCCTGAGCCTGCTCAATGGCTGTCTCGCTCCTCTCTTTCATCGTATTGTACATATCGAGAGTCTGCTCCATGGAGTGATTACTCTGCTGCTCCATATCATTGGCGCGCTTCTGTATCTCCTCCGAATTCTTCTCTCCGTTCTCGGCAAGCTCTGCTATATCCTTGGACTGTGCACGTACGGCACTGATGTTTTCAACTATGCTGGTCGTGCTCTCTGCAGCATCCTGCATGCTTCCTGCCATCTGATGTGTAGCCTGACCGTTGTCATCTGCAAGAGAAGAGTTTTCCTGCATGATCTGATTCAGGTCGTTCACATTCTCAGTAATGTTCCTTTCAACATCGGTGAAAGAATCGACCATATCCCTGAATGCATTCCTCATGTCATGCACTTCCTTGGCCATATGACCTATCTCATCCCTCTGTACCTGCAGCTTGTCTCCGTGTTCTGATGAAGTAAGGTCGAGCTGAGCTGTCTTCTCGATGATACCCGTGAGAAGGTTGATGGGCTTTGCCATGCTGTTGCCTACCAGCAGACCGACTACAGCACATATAGCCAGTGCAAGCAGCGCCACTCCGAGTATGTAGAACAGAAGCGTCCTTGTATTTGAGAATATCTCGGATGAAGGAGCCGTAAGTACGAGGAACTCATTATTTGAAAGCGGCTTTGCTACCATGGTCTTCTTTACGCCGCCGTACTGATATGCCAGTGACTGTCCGGCACCCGAGATCAGAGATGAGAACCCTGCAAGGCTGGGATCCATCGTAGCAACTTCCGTGCCGTTCTCAGCGTTCTTGTGATACAGGACTTTACCCTCACTGTTTGTAAGGAAAGCATATCCGCTGTTGTACAGCTTTATCTGATCCACCATGTCGGTGAACTGCGTAAATGCAATATCCATTCCGACGATACCGATTGAAGTACCGTCCTTGGTGAATATAGGAATAACATAGGAAACCATATAGACATTGATATTGCTGTTGAGATAGGGATCCATCCACAGCGGTGCTCCGTTCTGTACAGGAATGTAGTACCACCCCACATGCTCGGCATCGCTCGGATCATACATGGTGAAATCCGTAGGCGTCACGGCTGTGAAGGGATCGCTAAGTGCATCCCTTGTCAGGAAACATCCGGATGTCGGATTGGAATATTCCGGATTGTATCTGATATAGCACGTTATGGCACCGTCAGTCGATTCCGCGAAATGGTATACGTCATCCAGTATCTCTTCGGTAAAGACATCGGCATAATCCTTGTCAGAAAGGAATTTTTCGGTATCAAGCCTTCCCTCAGTGATCGATGCCAGCACATCCACCGACTGCTCCACGCGCTCTATCTGCGTGTTCAGCTCATTTGCAGCAGCCGCAGCCCGATTATTCATACCCTCGATCGCCTCTTTTTCGGTGACCCTGGATGTGTTTGCGATGACAAGTGCGCTTATTATCACTGCCGTCAGTGCAGAGCAGAGGATAATACCGCCTATGATCTTCATCTTAATGCTTTTCATCTTCGTTGCCTCCTCTTACATGGCTATTCGAAAAACTTCCGAAAAGCATTTTACTATATCCGCGGCATTTTTTTCCAGTCCGTGTTTTATCCTTCTATCCGTGCATTTCTCAGAGTACAGTACAGACTTCCCTGCTCCTGATATGTAGCAAATGTCCCGACTACACAGACATCCTCGCATTCTTCCGGGTAGTCATCGGGATAAGCATAATCATCAGTCAGTTCAAATTCTATCCCCTGTGAGCAGCAGGCTGTGGCATCGGAAATGATACAGGCATGGTAATCCTTTCCGGTATTATCATCGTGGTATCTTATATACATACCGTTCATTTTTACAGTCTTACCCACATAAGAATCCGGTTCGATCATCATGTGATACACCTCGGAGTATACCATTGTTGCGGAAAGTGCGGTCAGATCAACATCCACGCCATCCGCACTGACCGACTCAGCCGCCGGCACTTCCTCAGGTTCAGGCCGAGAGACGCTTTGAGCATTATCAGTCCCCGGCTCCTCTGTATCCGCTTTTGTATCATCTGCCTCTTCCATCCCCTGTTCGAGCACAGCTTGTACACTGCCCTGATCACCGGTGTTCCTGGCATTTGCAGACCCGTCACTGCCACAGCCTGTAAGTGCCATGACAGCGACGGTACATATCAATACTTTTATACAGCGATCACGCATCAATCCTTCAGCCTATTTCAAAGCCTCTGTAAGTACTGCCAGATTGTCCTCCATTACCGAAAGGTATGTCTTGCCTTCTTTCACATCCTTCGATGTGGTGGACTGCATGGAGTCCATGGTCAGTATCTTCTGGTTCTTGTCTTTGGTATTCTCTACGATAGTCTCCGCTATCCTGTGATCCGGTCCTTCTATTGTCATCACGGCATGAAGTGAAAGCTCATCCACCTTTCCGGCAAGGAATGTTATGGTCTCAAAGCTTGCCTCTGTTTCTGCTGAACATCCGACAAAAGCTGCGTAGTAGGAAAGACCGTAATCATCCGTGAGGTACCTGAACGGGAAACGGTCCCCGAATATAAGTGTCTTTACAGGTGCTTTGGATACAGCATCCTTATACCTGCCGTCCAGCTCATTCAGGCTGCTGATATAGGCATCTGCATTCTTTCCGTAAAGTCCGGCATTCTCCGGATCGATCTTTTTGAGTTCATTCGAGATATACTCTGTCAGCTTTTCCGCATTACGCAGTGAAAGCCATACATGCTCGTCATATTCCGGTCCTTCTTCCTCATGCTCATGTTCATCTTCATGCCCGGCTTCATCTTCTTCATGCTCATGCTCGTGCTCATCCTCCTGCATGCCTTCCACAACCTCTTCTTCTTTGACGGAGTCTCCGAGTACCTCGAGCAGATTGATCACAGCCATATCATCATTAGTAGCCTCCTTAAGGGCATCCTCCACCCATTCATCAGACTCACCGCCTACATATATGAACATATCACAGTCCGAGATCTTCATGATGTCATCTGCTGTGGGCTGATAGCTGTGCAGATCCACGCCGTTGTCAAGCAGCATTACAACCTCGGCATCTGCCGGATTATCACCGAGTATGCTCATTACCCAGTCATATTCCGGGAAAACAGTAGTGACGATACGTATACGGTCTTTACCTGCCGCTTTAGCCGTTGTATTTCCGCCGCATCCGGTAAGACAGCCTGCCATCATGACGGCTGTCATAAGTACAATTAGTATATTTTTCATAAATCCCCTCCGTATTATCAACATCGATTCAGCTGCATTCTTCGCACAGTCCGTAGAAGACCGTACGTTTCGTATCGAGTCTGAAATTATGCTCATCATAAAGATGATCCCCTATATCAGACAGTTCATCACAATGCAGGTGGATCAGCTTTCCGCACTTTTCACATTTCAGATGAAAGCATGTATGTCCGGTCACGTGACTGTCCTTATCGACATATTCAAAGCATGCGGGACTGTTGGCATCGATTATGTATTTATTGATGATACCCTCATCCACAAGGCTCTCCAGCTGACGATATACAGTCGACTGACCTATATTCTCCCCCTGCTCCTTAAAGTAGGCGCATACATCATTTGCGGTGATATGCTCGCCCGCAACTGATTCAAGATACGTAAGCAGTATCTCGCGTTGTTTTGTTTTGTACTTTGATCGTGAATTCACCTTTTGCCTCCCATTCAATATGAGAACCGTTCCCAATTATATTCAGTCGTAATATCCGTGTCAAGTAATTTGAGAATGATTTTCAAATTTATCCGATACTCTTCAGAAAAGATGATGGCTGCATTTCAGACAAAGGGACGGTTCTTTTGTCTTACATAAAGAGACGGTTCGTCTTTCTCACTTTTGAGAATTCGAAACCGTCCCCAATTATCATTTTCTTATGTTGTCAAAAAGACTGTCCCTTTTGATACTAAAAAATTACAGATTAGGAACTCCACCATTAGTCCTTACATCATCAATAAATTGATGTAAATCCGTTGGAGGTGGCTGAAGGCTAGTTTGCGCCTGAACACCGGTTGAAAGAGTTACTATTTGATTGTTTTTATACAGTGTATCAATAACGTAGCCCGGATTATTAGGATCTTCTTCCCTGGTTGCTTTATATGTATCACCACCTATAGTCTTAGTCGCTACTAACGGCACTGAACTATATTCATAGTCGATCTCATAGAGAGAGTTGACAACATTATCACTACCGGTCGCTGTATCATGTAGTGTAATTGGATTAGTCAGATTTATTTCGACAGGGTCATTATTCCCAGCTACAATATGTAGGGGGTTTGCAGTATTAGTAAGATAACTTAAATATGCAACAACGTTACCACTGCTGTCTGTTAATTCTATAACACTACCGGTAGTGGAATCATAGTTGTACGTTCCACTGATCGATATTGAAGTCGTTTGCCCGCCACCACCGGTTACCGCCGGTGTCGGTTCTTCCTCATCGTCATCATCATCGTCATCATCATGACTTTCTGTCTGAGGCGCTTCCCATGTGGTCGTTTGCACAGGTTTAGGCTCGACCGTCACGGGGCGCAACGGAGGTCTGCCCTCTTTCTTACCGAACTTGATATAGTGGGCTATGAGCGCATCAGTTGATGATCCGTATTTTGCTACCACATCAGGATTGGACTCTGCATACCATGCAGGATCAAAGAGTGTTCCGTCAGAGAGTGCCACTATACCTGTTGCAGCATCCGTTGCAATGATCATATCCCCTGCATTATCAATTTCCGACTGCGACAGATCGGCTATGCCTGTCTCTTCGGGCGGCTGTTCTTCCTCTGCAGGCGGCGTCATATCTTCATCAGAACCCGTTTCAGGTGATTTCTCTTCAGGTTCAGCCGGTGACGCAGCTGGCGGCTCGGCAGGTGTCATTGATTCCTTCCCCAGTATCCAGGGCTTGTCCCAGCCTGTTTCCTTACATACCTTATCAAGCAATGCGGGGTTTTCGCGAAGGCGCTCCAGCAGGAATTCCGGCAGATCACGCTCCGTCACGTTTTCTACGATGAACATGATACTGTCGACTTTTCTGTCATTATACAGATATGTGCTTATCCTCTGACCGGCATAAACCTCTATCTCTTTTGTCTCACCTGTTGTGGGATTAGTACCGATGACATGCACATGGCCGTTAGTAACGATAAGGCTCTCATTCGACCCCCCCACCGAGATCCAGCCGGATGTGCCTCTGATGCCGACTACCATGGTGCTCGTTCTTATGTCCATCGTCTCGTCATCATCAAGGGGTTTTTGTACTTCAAAGAACAGACTTCCATCTGTGAGTTTGAGATCGAGCTTTCTGCCTGCCTGGTTGAACTCGGCACGGCTGAGCTCATCGAGTGTGACTATCTTCGTATCATCAAGCCCGATGGAAACAAGGCTCTCGACCGCCGTGGAAAGTGCGTTACCGCTATGCAGCCGGAGGTTTTCCTTTACCGCACTGCTCTTTCCGTTATCCTCCAGTGATACCTCTCTCTCGAGACGTAGTATACGCATAGTTGTTGCTCTTATCTTCGATCTGAAATAAAAGATGCAGATAACAGCCGCCAGAAAAGCCAGTATTGCTGCGACTATTATGATGATCTTCTTTCTCTGTTTATTTTCGCTTTCCATGTAGATATGTTCCTTATGAAATGGTAATACTCACGACTTTTCCATTTTACTTAAATCCGCCGGAGATTACTATATACTAAAAGTATACTTCTTTCGGGGGTCAAAGGGACGGTTCTTTTGACCAGACAAAGGGACGGTTCTTTTGTCATTCATCATCATGCCGCGTTTTTACGTTGTTTTAATTGTCTTTTCAATTACGGCTTTACTAATTCCGGTAATACGAGAAAACTGTCGGATTGATATCCCTGCTTGTAAGCCTTCTTTTATCGCCCTGTTTCTTTTTTCTTTCTCCCAACCGGCGATTTCCAGGACATGATTGCATCCGCAGAGTTCGACCATACGCTTTATTGCTTCGCTATCTGTAATCCTTCCCTTTTTCTCAATCTCTTTATAATCATGTTGTACATTTTGACGGAAAAAATCCAAGAGTTCCTCCCTGGATAAAGAAGTGTATTCACCGACATCATCTACCAGGTCACTTTCAGCTTTCACCCTGCCACATTCAAGCCAGCGGTAGGTAAGCGGATCAGTTGTCAGGCCTGCTTTTACCGGGTTTTGAAATATATATTTCATAAGTTCCAAAAAATAGCTATCCGTTTCAACAGGCTCGCTTCGATACCTGTCCTGAAACAGGTGCCCTAACAAATCATATTTTGAATTATAGAAAGATACGTACCTGACTCCCAGACGTTTAATGATCTGAGCGGTTCTTTCTTCTCCCTCTTCTAAAAGCAAATGGACATGGTTTCCCATAAGACAGTACGAATACAGCTTAAATCCAGACAATTTCTTTGTTTCTCTCAAAGCATGGAGAAAAAAAAGATTGTCTTCTTCATCTAAAAAGATTGCCCGACGATCAGTACCGCGGAGCATTATATGGTATATACCGGTTTTTGATATTTTTCTGGCTGTTCTGCTCATATGTTTTCCCCCTATTTTTTGTCAACCCTTTGTTGTCATACCCAAAGATGATTCAGATTCTCCTGTCTCATCTTCAATACGAAAGAACCGTCCCTCTGTCTTCTAAATTTATCCGATACTCTTCAGAAAAGATGATGGCTGTATTTTCCTGCCACGGTTTTTTTCAAGATAAAAGATATGCAGTCTTCGCATGGCTCTGGTCATACCCACATATAAGAGCCGTCTCTCTTCTTCGATCTCATCATCCTGTGCTGCTCTGTGATATGGTATGATCCCTTCGTTCACATCAGCTATGAACACCTGATCAAACTCGAGTCCCTTGCAGGCATGAAGTGTCATAACGTTTATACCGTCTGCCGTCCCCTTCCCTGCATCCGGGTCTTTTCCGGCTTCGATCTCCTTTATCCATTCACTTATAGAGCCGTATGCACCTGCGATCTCACAGAGTCTTTCCATATCATCTCCTGCACTTTCAGGCATTTCCTTTTTAAGATACTGCTCATATCCGACCACTTTCATCAGATATCGCATGGCAGAGACCGGCTTCATACGCCCCATCCTCTCCATGTCATATACAAACCTTTCTGCGCTCTCTCTTACATTTGGAAGCCTTTCATAGCAGGCAATTGCATCCTTAAGAGAAGCCT
>JAEEGO010000123.1 GCA_016280355.1 Lachnospiraceae bacterium
ATAACGGTGGCATCTCGGAGAATACCAACGCCTGCTTTGATCTTGCATCGGGTGACTTCTATGCGCTGATGGACCATGATGATCTGCTGCATCCTTCGGCACTGTATGAATACATGAAGGTGCTGCAGGAGAAGGATGCCTGCTTCATTTATTCCGACGAGGCGACCTTTAAGGGCGATTCGATAAACAACATGATCACCCTTCACTTCAAGCCGGATTATGCGCCGGACAATCTGAGAGCGAACAACTTTATCTGTCATTTCTCTGCTTTCAAAAAGGAACTCGTGGATAAGGTCGGACGTTTTCGCTCGGACTATGACGGAAGCCAGGATCATGACCTGATACTGAGGCTTACCCTTGAGGCTTCAAAGCAGAAGGACGGGATAGTGCACGTGCCGAAGATACTGTATTACTGGAGGAGCCATGCGGGGTCTACGGCAGCGGATATCAATGCAAAGACCTATGCGATAAATGCGGCAAAGAAGGCGGTGGCATCGTCTCTCGAAAGAGACGGGATGAAGAACTTCGAGATAGAGAGTACCAAGGCCTTCGCGACCATATTCAGGATAAGATACGAGCTGAAGGCAAAGCCTCTTGTCTCCGTCATCATACCCAACAGAGAGCATGAGAGCGATCTGAGGCGCTGTATAGACTCCATCATGCTGAGATCCTCATATGAGAATTATGAGATCGTGGTAGTGGAGAACGGGAGCACTTCCGAGGGGATAAAAGCCTATTATGAGGAGCTTGGGAAGGCTCCGAACATCAGCGTGATAAGCGTGGAGCAGGAGAGCTTTAACTACTCCGAGCTCATCAATAAAGGCGCGGAAGCGGCAAAGGGAGAGTATCTGCTCCTGCTGAACAACGATACCGAGGTGATAACGAGAGACTGGATAGAGGAGCTGCTCATGTACGCACAGAGAGAAGATGTGGGTGCAGTGGGATGCAAGCTCTACTATCCGGACTATACGATACAGCATGCGGGGGTGGTGATAGGTCTCGGAGCCCACAGGACGGCGGGACATGTGCACTACAGACTGGCAAAGGGAAATCTGGGATATATGGGAAGACTCTGCTATGCCCAGAACTTTACGGCGGTGACCGGGGCCTGCCTCATGGTCTCGAGGGCTGACTTCGATGCCTGCAAGGGCCTGGATACAGGGTTTGCCGTGGCACTCAATGATGTGGATCTGTGCCTGAAGCTCAGGCATATGGGAAGGGTCAATGTGTTTACGCCCTTCGCGGAGCTCTTCCACTATGAGTCCGCTTCGAGGGGATCGGATGTGTCCGGAGCGGATGCGGAGAGGGCTGCGAGATATGACAGGGAATCGGAGGCTTTCCGGGAAAGGTGGGCAGCCGATCTTGAGGCGGGGGATCCTTACTTCAATCCGAACTTCAGTCCGGACTACAGTAACTTTACACTCAAGGTAAATCCGGCGCCGATGGTACAGTAGGGATACGGGGCTATAGTTCAGCTGGGAGAACGCTTGCATGGCATGCAAGAGGTCGTCGGTTCGAGTCCGATTAGCTCCACTCGAAAAACAACGTAAAATCAACGGATTGCAGTTTCATACAGGATTACGAAAGGCCGCCCGATCAATTGATCGGACGGCCTTTGCTCTGTATACTTTAATCATTTTGGATATGTCAAAAAAATCAACAATACCAGCTGTTGACAAAGGTCATTACATATCAGTTAACAAAATCAGACATTTTCTTAACGACCGCGACCTATCCTTCCGTTACCTTTAATTCATCCTCAACGGCCTTTTCAATAAAACTATTCAGGGACATACCCAGAGTTTTGGCTTTAACAGCAGCACGTTGATGCGTATTGGGTTTCAGGCGGACATTAAATTTGCCTGAGTATGGCTTTTCCGGATCAATACCATCTTCTTTACACCACTCAAGGTAATCATCTACAGACAACTGGAATTCTTTGTTCAGTTCCTCTACAGATGCTCCCTGAAAAGTGATCACAGTCCGAGTATTGATAACAGACCCACTGAATATCTTGTATTCATCATCGTATTCAACTTCACCTACATAACCTTTGTACATCATAGTATTCATAGCTTAACCCCCGCATTACTAAGGAATCTTCTTACAGATTTAACAGCACCTTTATCAGTTGTTGATTCAGGATGAGGCCTATGGAAAACTGCTCTCTCGCCGTTCAGCTCGACACGTACTCTTGAACCCGAGCCCTCGGATATCTTGGCGCCCAAAGCTATAAATAAAGCCTCAATATCCGACCAATCTATGTTTGATTGAACAGGATCCTGGTATATCTTCTTATATGTTTTCTTGCATTTGCTATTCATGTTATTATAGTACCATTGCGTAGTACCATTGTCAATGGGTTATCATACTTACCGCAACTGTCGGCAGCTTATACAAAGATCAGATAATCTCCGCAAAGCAAACGATATCAGGCATTTCGTACGATAAATCTTTTGTAGGAACATTATATCGCTTGGGCAGCTTATGCAAAATTCTAATGCATGTTTGTTCATCTTTGTTATAATGATTTTACAAGAATCCAGGCGCAGGAACTAACCTGCGCCGCCCCAAAACAAGCAAAACAATGCGGAGCGTACTTGGGAACTTGAGGGTTCGAGTCCGATTAGCTCCATAAAAAATTACGGAGGATAACAGAATGAAAATGAAACCGGCGTTGATGATGGCGGGTATGATGCTCCTACTCACTGCCTGCGGTGCGAAGCAGGGGACTGAGGCGCCTGCTGCGACAGAGGCGGCTGAGGCGCAGACTGAGGTGGCGGCAGAGGCGCAGAGTGCGGAGACTGCCGAGGTGCCTGCGACAGAGGCGGCAGCTGAGTACACCGAGGAGGAGCCGGACTATGTGGAGGATACGGTGCTGTCCACTGAGCTTTTCTCGATGACGGTGCCGGATGAGCTCAAAGGTACGTTCCTGGGCTATATCAAGGACAATGAGATCAGTCTCTATGACAAGGCGTGCAACGAGGACGGATTCGGCGGGTTCATATTCTCGGTGATCGCCGACAAGGACGGGGAAGTGATGGCGGGAGGAATGTATACCAAGGTCGGTGAGCTGACAGACAGCAACGGTGAGGTATATGAGGTCTGCAGGAGCTATCCTTCGGATGTGCAGTGGGACTATGAGAAATACGAGGACACGCCGGAAACCTATGCCAGGCTCTCCGATGCGGTGGATGGCATGATCAGAGGGATCAAGGGACTGAACGGTGCGACCTTCGAGTACGGAGCCGGAATGAAGGGTGAGGAGCTCTACGGACAGACCGTCGAGAAGTACGAGACCGCCATAAAGGAAGGCTGGGATGCCGATAAGCTGGAAAAGGAAGGGATGAGCCCGGAGCTTTTCGCCGAGCATGATGAAATGGGATATGCCTACAAGGATATCTCCAATGACGGTGTGGATGAGCTGCTGGTGGGAGTGATCTCGGACGGCAGTGAGCCCAGTGTGGTATACGATATCTACACCATGGTGAAGAGGAAGCCCGCATCGGTGGTGAGCGGCAGTGCAAGGAACAGCTACCGTGCCATGCAATACGGCGGAGTGGCCAATGTATTTTCGAGCAGTGCCATGGAGAGCGGCATCAGAGTATATATCATAGAGCCGGGTACGTCGGATCTCTTCTTCCAGTACGGGATCAAGTATGACGGATATACCGATGAGAAGAATCCCTGGTATACTGGCACGGGCTCGGGTGAAGCGGATGATGAGTGGGAGCCTGCCAGTGAGGAAGACTATGATATGTGGGAGCAGAGGGCTACGGAGAACTTCGCGAAGCTCGACTTCATACCGTTCTCAAAATAGTATCAGCAGCACTGGATAAGCATATGATAAGCGTATGATAAGGGTGTCAGGAGGAACTACCTTCCGACCCCTTTTTTGTGGTATAATATGAGGGCATGTGCGTGACGGAGGAAAAGCGGTCTGCCACAGAAATAACGGAGGTGAGTCTGATGGGGTATATGGAGAACTATAACGAGTGGCTTGAGGATCCTTACTTTGACGAGGAGACAAAGCAGGAGCTGAAGGGAATAGCAGGGGATGACAAGGAGATAGAGGAGAGATTCTATAAGGAGCTGGAGTTCGGAACCGGTGGCTTAAGAGGAGTGATCGGTGCGGGGAGCAACCGCATGAATGTCTACACCGTACGCAAGGCATCACAGGGTCTTGCAAACTATGTGATAAAGAATGGAGGACAGGATAAGGGAGTGGCAATAGCGTATGACTGCCGCTTCATGTCACCGGAGTTTGCTGATGTGGCTGCATGCTGTCTCGCAGCAAACGGCGTCAAGTCTTATGTGTTTGATGCTCTGCGTCCCACACCGGAGCTGTCGTATGCTTTAAGAGAGCTGGGCTGTATCGCGGGCATAGTGGTCACGGCAAGTCACAATCCCCCCGAATACAACGGATATAAGGTCTATTGGGAGGACGGAGCACAGGTATCCGTACCCAGAGATCAGGAGATCATAGATGAAGTAAACAAGGTACGCATCACCGAAGCGAAGACCATGGATATCGAAGAAGCAAAGTCCAAGGGTCTGTATAACGTGATAGGTGAGGAGATAGACGATAAGTATATCGCCGAGCTTAAGAAGCTCATCATACATCCCGAGGTCATAACGGAGATGGCAGATGATATAAAGATCGTGTATTCACCTTTCCACGGTACAGGAAACGTACCGGTAAGGAGGATACTGAAGGAGCTCGGCTTCAAGAATGTATATGTGGTACCCGAGCAGGAGCTGCCTGATCCGAAGTTCACTACTCTTGACTATCCCAATCCCGAGGATCCCAAGGCGTTTACTCTCGCCTTGAAGCTTGCAAAGGAAAAGGATGCGGATATAGTGCTTGCGACTGATCCCGATGCAGACAGGCTCGGTATCTATGCGAAGGATGTGAAGACCGGGGAGTATGTATCCTTTACCGGAAATATGTCAGGCATGCTGATAGGAGAATACCGTATCAGTGAACAGAAGAACCTCGGTACTCTTCCCGCAAACGGTGCGCTCGTAAAGACAATAGTGACGACAAATCTCGCAGATGCCATAGCAGACAGCTACGGACTGAAGCTCATCGAGGTGCTCACAGGATTCAAGTACATAGGAGACCAGATAAAGAGATTCGAAAAAGACGGCTCGTACGAGTATGTATTCGGACTCGAGGAGTCATACGGATGTCTGGCCGGCACGCATGCAAGAGACAAGGATGCGGTATGCGCAGTGATGTGTCTTGCCGAGGCGGCTGCTTTCTACAAGAAGAACGGACTCACTCTCTGGGATCAGATGATAAAGATCTACGAGAAGTACGGCTACTACAGAGAGGGTATACACACCATCACCTTAAAGGGTATAGACGGTGCGGAGCAGATAAAGGGAATAATGGAGAGGATAAGGAAAGAGCCTCCGAAGAGCTTCGGAGATCTGAAGGTCAACAAATTCACGGACTATAACAACGGTCCTGATATCACAGGCCTCCCGGTATCGGATGTGCTCTACTTTGATCTCGAGAACAACTCATGGTGCTGCGTGAGACCTTCGGGAACAGAGCCCAAGATCAAGTTCTACATGGGCGTGAAGGGAACGAGCCTGGATGACTCCAACAAGAAGCTGGAGGCTCTGAAAGAGGCAGTGGTGGCAATGGCGTAAGCCTATGAAGGGCAGGATCGGGAGAGTCACGGCTGATAAGAAATTCTGGGCGGCGCTGTATATACTGATGGCTCTGCTTGCCGTGATATCCGTATACGAGGGCATATGCAACGCGCTGGAGATGAGCCAGGACTTTCAGTATGATGCGGCATGTGCACTGATAAACGGATACGATCCCTACGATCTGAGCCTTGATTTCAGTGCGGACAGGATCCCCGATATAGAGGGCCTGAAGCAGTTTTACGGATATTTCGAGAGCATGGGTACTCCGCAGAAGATGGAAGCAAACCAGTTTCCGTCGCTGCTGTATATACTGACTCCGTATGCTCTGCTGCCATACATACCGGCAAGGATACTCTGGCTTATAACGAACCTGCTGAGCACAGGTGTGATCATCGGGATATTAAGATATACCTTCATGAAGAGGACAGACGAGAGACTCTATCCGGTATTCATGATGCTGATGCTCGCGGGGACTCCCTGGAGGAATCAGCTGGGAGTGGGACAGCACACGTTGTTTGCAGTGGCGTGTTTCCTGCTTGCCGTGCTTGTATCGGACACAGGAGACGGAGCTGAAGACGGAGCTTTTCAGGACCGGAAAAGAAAGGCACTCAGGATAGTGGGTGCCGGACTCCTGCTCTCACTCAGCTACCTGAAGTACACGGTCACGGCACCGCTTGCGCTCTACTTCATCTACAGGAGAAGATGGAAGGAGTTTGCGATAAGCCTCGTACCGCATATTGTGCTGACAGGGGTCGCTGCATATGAACTGAAGGCGCCGTATATCGATATGCTCACCAAGCCGCTGAAGGTGGCATCGGCACTGACCGGAGAGGGCAGTATAGACGTGGGCGCTCTGACACGCGGAGCATCCTGGACGGTAGTTGTCACCGGCCTGATAATGCTTTTCATACTTGCTGCGGCACTGATGCTGCCCGATGGAAATGATGAACTTTTCATTTCGACGGCGGCGCTGCTTGCACTTGTGATGACATACCACAGGACATATGATTTCTTTATTATGATCATTGTCTTCGGGTATTTCGCAACGGGAAGGATGAGAGCGGCAGAGATCATATATCTTATAACGACGTTTGCGATATTCTTTGTACTGAGGATATATAACGAGAGCGTGATAAGCCTTACCGTGAGCGGAGCTTTGTATTATGCATGTGTCATAGCTTTCGTCGTGATAATGACCGAGAACATGATAAAGGGAAGGAGTACAGATAATGAGCGATAAGCTGTATATCGTCATACCTGCATATAATGAGGAGGCCAATATCGAGACCGTGGTCCGGGAGTGGTATCCGAATGTTAAGCTTGGAGATGAAGGATCGAAGCTCGTAGTGATAGATGACGGATCCTCGGACGGGACCATGGAGAAGCTTAAGTCTTTGCAGGGTGAGTTTCCCGATCTTGTGATAAAGCATAAGGAGAATTCGGGACACGGTCCCACGATCCTTGCAGGATACAACTTTGCGATATCGGAAGGTGCCGACTATATCTTCCAGACTGATTCGGACGGACAGACAGATCCGAAGGAATTCCCCGAGTTCTGGGAAGAGCGGCGCAGGTACGAGATGATAATAGGCAACAGGACGGCAAGGGAGGACGGATTCGGGAGAGTCGTAGTCACAAGGACTTTAAGAGCTCTGATCTTCCTGACTTTCCATGTATATGTCAAGGATGCCAATACGCCTTTCAGACTCATGAAGGCTACTGTGCTTGAGAAGGAGCTGAAGTACATACCGAGGGATTACTTCCTGACAAACGTGCTTATCACCGTGATATTTGCCAAGAGAAAATACAGGGTCAGGTATGTGCCGATATCCTTCAGACCCAGACAGGGCGGAAAGAACTCCATCAATATGGGTAAGATAACGGGCATAGGACTGCAGTCGCTGACTGATTTCATAAAGCTGAACAGGATAATATCAAAATGAACACACCGAGGATCTTATTATTCATACCTGCATATAACTGCGAGAAGCAGATAGTAAGGGTACTGGGCTCGCTGGACGGCAAGATCAAAGACTACATAGAAGAGATCATAGTAGTCAATAACCGCAGCACGGACGGTACGGAGGAAGCGGTACGTGACTTCATGAGAATGCACCCTTACATGCATATAAGGCTGCTGCGAAACAAAGACAACTACGGACTCGGCGGATCGCACAAGGTGGCATTCTCATACGCCATAGACAACAAGTATGACTATGTGATAGTGCTGCACGGAGACGATCAGGGAGATATAAATGATTTCCTGCCGGTGCTAAAAAAGAAGATATATATGGGATATGACTGTGTGCTCGGAGCAAGGTTCATGCTCGGATCAAGACTTGAAGGGTATTCACTCTTCAGGACAGTGGGGAACATAGTCTATGATTTCCTGTATGCTATAGGGATCAGAGACAGGGTATTTGATCTGGGATCGGGTCTCAACATGTATGACGTGAGCATGCTGAAGAGCAGATTTTATCAGAGATTCCCGGACAACCTGATGTTCAACTGTACTATGCTGCTGGCTACCTCCTACTACGGATATACCATGAGATATTATCCGATATCGTGGAGGGAGACGGATCAGGTCTCAAATGTGAAGATGGCAAGCCAGTCGATGAAGACGCTGAAGCTGCTGTATGATTATATGGATATGCCCACCTCTATAAGAGGCGAGTACAGGGAAAAACCCGTACGGGAATATGAATACGAAGAGGTTCTTTGATTATATAGAACGAAACGGTGTAAAGAGCACCTGTAATGCTGTGAGACAGCATCTGAAGGACAGGGCCGAGGACAGGCACTACAACGACAGCATAAGTGCCATGCGTCCGGATGAGGATGAGCTGAAAAAACAGAGAGAGACCTGCTTTGAGAGGGAGCCTCTGATATCGATACTGGTACCGGCGTATCTGCCCGAAGACAGCCACTTCAGACAGATGCTGAGGTCGGTGAAGAGCCAGACATATGAGAACTATGAGCTGCTCATAGGAAACGGAGGAGGGATATCGGAGAATACCAATGCTGCGTTTTCCGAGGCAAGGGGCGAATACATCGCCCTGCTCGATCAGGATGACTTCCTGGAGCCTGATGCTCTCTACCATGTGGTGAAGGAGATAAACAGGGGCGCAAGGCTTATATATACCGATGAAGACAAGTACGATACGGCAACCGGAAAATATCTGAGGCCGTTCCGTAAGAAGGATTTTGACATGGAGCTGCTCTGCTCCAACAACTATATCTGCCATTTCCTCGTGGTGGAAAAGAAGCTGATCAACGAAGTGGGATGGCTTCGGAGCGAATATGACGGGGCACAGGATCACGATCTGATACTGCGCTGTGTCGAAAAGCTGAAGAGGGAAGAGATAGCGCATACGGACAGGATACTGTATCATTGGAGGATACACGAGGGATCTACCGCGGGTGATCCGGCGTCAAAGGGATATGCGCATGAGGCGGGAAAAAGAGCGATAGAGGATCACCTGAGACGGACAGGTATCACCGGAGAGGTGATCGAGACGGAGCACAGGGGATTCTACAGGATAGAGTATCCGAGGGCAGCATATGCCCTGCGCTACAGACTCCAGCTCGGAGAAGGCATCACTGCAAAGGATGCTTCGAGTGTGGACAAAATGGCTGCCCTGCTGGAAGCCAATCCGGATATAGGTGCGGTAGGCGGAAGGGTGATAGACAGGATGGGACGGATCGTCTCCTCGGGATATATGGAGGACGGTCTGGGAGGATATATACCCATGTATCACGGCATGGATCACAATCTGTCGGGAGCTTTCCATATGGCGTCGCTGAGACAGGAGGCCGATGCGGTATCCAATCAGTGCGTGATGCTCAGGGAAGAGACAAGATCCTGCTATGACAGTGATACCGGAAAGATGTGCAGGAAGATCAGGGAAAAGGGCTACAGGATCGTAGTGGATCCTCAGCTTTTGTTTGTGAAAAAATGACGGAAACAAGCGTAATCATACCAAACTACAACGGAGCGGAATACATCACAGCCTGTATAGACTCGCTGAAAAGGCAGAGCTACAAGGACTTTGAGATAATCGTCGTGGACAACTGTTCAAAGGA
>JAEEGO010000124.1 GCA_016280355.1 Lachnospiraceae bacterium
AGCGTGAAGCCCTCCTCAAGATGAGATGTCCATGGAGTAATCCGAGAGGCCCCCCGGAGAGTACGGGGTAGATAGGATGGAGGTGTAAGTGCCGTGAGGCATTCAGCTGACCATTACTAATAGGCCGACGGCTTGTCCTTTGTCCAAAGGGGTTATCAGGCGTAGCCTGGTGGATTCCTTAGGACCACAGGCTGGTTTCAGTTTTCTCGTTCAGTGTTTGGTGGTTGATGAGGGGCGTTCGCTAAGATATAAGCCCCGGCCCGCACTCGTGCATGGCACTCGTAAGAGCGGGCATTAAACGTCCGCAGGACGTTTAATCCTCGATAGCTCAATGGTAGAGCATTCGGCTGTTAACCGAAGGGTTGCTGGTTCGAGCCCAGCTCGGGGAGCTTGGCCTTCGGCATGACATGTCGAGCGGTCTTGGGAGTCTGGCCCGGTGGTCAAGAGGTTAAGACATCGCCCTTTCACGGCGGTAACACGGGTTCAATTCCCGTCCGGGTCATTATTTTTTTTATCCGTTTATACGCAGTGCTCCGATCTCGAAAAATGCACTGAAATAGTCGCAGAATGGCGACCTCGAAAATACTACGTATTTTCTCGGTCTGGTGCTGTCGCACCAAGTCCACATCGCCTGCAGTGCATGCGTACGCAAGCGTCCGCGCACTCCATGCTCGTGTCCGTTCTGCTCATAGTTACTGGCGACATAGCCAAGCGGTAAGGCAAGGGTCTGCAACACCCGTATCACCAGTTCGATTCTGGTTGTCGCCTCTGAAAACAGCTGAGAGAAATCCCGGCTGTTTTTGTTTTATCCATGTGGTACAATATGCTCGGATAACACATCCACATTTCGAAGGGAGTAGATCATGTCTCAAAAGAAGATAAGCGTTATAATGCCCTGCTACAATGTGAGCATGTTTATAGACAGATGTATGGAGTCGCTCGAAAAGCAGACCATAGGCATAGAGAATCTCGAGATCATCCTGATCAATGATGCATCAAAGGATGCGACACTCGGCAAGCTGCTGCTGTGGGAAATGAAGTATCCCGAGAATATAATCGTGTTGCCGCTTGAACAAAACATAATGCAGGGTGCGGCAAGGAACATAGCAAGAGAATACTGCACATCGGAATATATAGCATATCTTGATGCCGATGACTGGATCCTTCCCAACGCATTTGAAAAGATATACAGGGTTGCCAGACAGAACAACGCCGATATAGTGAACTATCTTTCAAGAAAGACCTATGTGGGACCCGACGAAGATGACCCGACTACGAAGGGTAATAAACCGGACAGATTTGTGGAGATACACAATCCCCAGGAAAGACTGGATTTCTTCATGGGCGATTGTCCTCTGCTTCGCGGATGCTGGGACAAGCTCTTCAGACGTGACTTTGTGGAAGAACACGATCTCAGATTCGCCGAAGGTGTGTTTGATGAGGAGAGTCTCTTTACCACACCTGCATATATGCATTTCAAGAAGATATACCTTCTCAACGAATATCTGCACAGATACTATCAGAACCCTATCAGCTCCACATACAATCTGATGAGGGATATAAAGCGCAGGGATGACAATGCGAGAACATGGCTTGCCACCTACAAGGTGATGAAGGCAGACGGGTCACTGGATGAGAACCATGAACTGGCAGAGTGGTTTTTCATTATCAATTATTTCATCCGCTCGATAGTATTTGCCGTAGGCAGAGGGATACCCTATGAGCTGGAACAGGTACAGGAGATGCAGAGGAATGTGCTTGAGTTTTTCCCGAACTACAGACAGAACAAAAGCCTGATGTCCAGAGAGATATATAGGGAGCCCCTGAAACTCATCGATATCCCTGTGGATGAATCCAACTTCAAAGAGTACAACGCTGCCTGGGAGGAGATCGTAAAGACCTATCCCAACGGTATCTGACCGATGAAGAAGATAAGTATCATTATCCCCGTATATAATACGGCGAAGTATATCAGCCGCTGTGTGATGTCTCTTGTGAGACAGAGCATAGGGGCCGACAGTCTGGAGATCATACTCATCAACGATGCCTCCACTGACAATTCACTTGAATATCTTTATGCCTGGGAGAAAGAATACCCGGAGAGCATCTGTGTCATCAATCTGGAAGAAAACGTCAAACAGGGAAAAGCAAGGAATATTGCTCTGGAATATACCACGGGTGAATATATCGCCTATCTGGATTCCGATGACTGGCTGGTGCCGGATGCACTCAGGCTTCTTTATGAGAAAGCAGAAGAGACGGGAGCTGAGATCGTCGCATATCTTTCAAAGGATGTATCCGTGGAAGAACAGCAGGCAAAAGGTGAAGCCATCATCCTTGAGAATGATATCGAGAGCGGCATGGAGGATGAATATCTTATTGTAAAAGATACGGTGGATCATATACGCCTGTTCTTCGGCGGCATGTCTCAGCGCGGATGCTGGGATAAGCTATACAGGCGTGACTTTGTGATGAAGCACGGATTCAGATATACAGAGGGGATCTTTGATGAAGAAAGTCTCTTCACCATACCTGCCCTGATGCATGTGAAAAAGTATTATCTTATGAATAAATACCTCCATCGCTACTCAGATAACCCGATGGGTACGGTGAGCAATCTCTCTCAGAAATATGAGCATCTGCATGACAACGAGATCACATGGAAGCAGGTCTATGACGTGCTGAAAAAGGACGGTTTCCTGAAACGTGAGCCGGAGCTTACAGAGGCACTTTTCGTACACAACTATTTCAACCGTTCGCTGATGAATGCCGATGCCGCCGGACTTATGTATGATGCGGCAGGCATAAGTTCACTGCAGGATACGATCCACAGACTGTATCCGAAATATGCCCAAAATCCCATCCTCATAAATATGAGGAGCTTCCCCTATATGGAAAAGCTCCTCGAAATGAAGACGGATGAAAATAATGTAGATGCTTTTTACTCCATCCTCAGGGAATGGGAGAGCATAGTCGGTAACGAAGTCTGAGCCTTATCTGAC
>JAEEGO010000125.1 GCA_016280355.1 Lachnospiraceae bacterium
CTCCGAGAAGTATCCCGGTGATCAGGACAAGATAAGGAATATGGCGATCATCTATGACGGTCAGGTGCGTATGGCAAATCTCGCTATCTGTGCGGGATTCTCGGTCAACGGTGTCGCAAGGCTCCACACAGAGATACTTAAGAAGCAGGAACTCAAAGACTTTTATGAGATGTTCCCCGATAAATTCAACAACAAGACCAACGGTATCACACAGAGGAGATTCCTGCTGCACGGTAATCCGCTGCTTGCCACATGGGTAACAGATCATATCGGACCCGACTGGATCACGGATCTGTCGACCATAAAGGGCATAGAGGTCTATGCCGAGGACAAGAAGGCGCAGAAGGAATTCATGAACATCAAGTACAAGAACAAAGAGCGCCTCGCAAAGTATATACTCGAGCATAACGGTATCGAGATAGACCCGAGATCTATCTTTGACGTACAGGTGAAGCGTCTGCATGAGTACAAGAGGCAGCTGCTCAACATCCTTCACGTGATGTATCTGTACAATAAGATAAAGGCAAATCCGGGCATGGAGTTCACACCCAGAACATTCATCTTCGGCGCAAAAGCCGCAGCCGGATATAAGATCGCAAAGCTGACGATCAAGCTTATAAACAATGTGGCTGAGGTCGTAAATAATGATGCATCCATCGGCGGAAAGCTCAAGGTGGTCTTCATAGAAGATTACAGGGTGTCGAATGCAGAGATCATCTTTGCGGCAGCAGATGTCTCAGAGCAGATATCCACAGCATCCAAAGAAGCATCCGGTACAGGAAACATGAAGTTCATGCTGAACGGAGCGCTTACGATAGGTACCATGGACGGAGCAAATGTGGAAATGGCTGAAGAAGTCGGTGAAGATAACATGTTCATCTTCGGTATGTCTTCCGATGAAGTCATCAACTACGAGAATAACGGCGGCTACAATCCGATGGATATCTTCAACAGCGATCAGGATGTCAGGGATGTGCTGATGCAGCTCATCAACGGCTTCTATTCGAAGAACGATCCGGAGCTTTTCAGGGATATCTACAATTCACTGCTCAATACACAGTCAACATCCAAGGCCGACACCTACTTCATACTGAAGGATTTCCGAAGCTATGCAGAGGCTCAGGAAAAGGTGGAGCAGTGCTACAGGAAAGAGAAGGAGTGGGCCCGCAAGGCGATCCTGAATGTGGCGGCAGCCGGCAAGTTCTCGTCCGACAGGACAATAAACGAGTACGTGCAGGAGCTGTGGCATCTGGATAAGATAGATGTCCGCAAGGCTTCGCACAGGAGGAGTACAGCAAAATAACCCAGCCTCTATGAAGGGAGATATGGTCGACAAACAGCATATCAGCGAGGAGCCCGGCCTGACACAGAGGAACAAGCCGTCAGGCAGGGTCCGCGGACTGAAGAGAGCAGTCAGATGGCTGGCCCTGATCGATCTGCTCCTGTTTGTGCTCTGCGCACTTCTGGCCTTAAGGGCATACGATCTGCAGAAAGAGAATACGACCTTAAGACAGAGCAACGAGGATCTGCAGATCCGTGCCACGCAGAACGAGCATACTGCAGAAGACACGGTCCCGATACCCGGGATGACGGCCGCGGACGGATCACCGGTGACAGATACTGTAAGCGGTAGCGATGCGGACAATGCGACCCTTATGGCTGTGAGAGGATATGCAGAACAGGGCAAATCATTCCTTTATACACTGAAGCAGCTCTTCCCGAAACAGTTCGTGCTGGCAGATGAGGGCACGTTCCACTTTGTGGACATAGACCCGAACTTAAGGCCGTACACATATGACAATGATATGATAGCCCTGTCGTCGAACGGGATAATCACCTATGCGGATGAGAATGTCATCACATCATACGGCATAGACGTATCGCAGCACAACGGACCGGTAGACTGGGAGCAGATGAAGGCCGCAGGCTACAGACCGGATTTCGTATATATCCGTGCCGGCTTAAGAGGATACAGCTCAGGCAGGCTTGTATATGACGAGCAGGTATCCGCAAATATTGCGGGAGCCAAAAGCGTGGGAGCCCAGACCGGGGTATACTTTGTCACACAGGCTATTGATGAAGATGAGGCAAGGGAGGAAGCACAGTTTGTGCTGGATCTGCTTCGGGATAAGGAAAACGATCTTCCGGTAGTCCTGGATGTGGAGAAGGTAGAGAGCTACGACACTGAGCCCAGGACCAAGAATCTAACACCGCAGGAATACACCACGAACGTTCTGGCATTTGCCGATGAGCTGAAGCAGAACGGAGTGGATACCATAGTCTACGGAAACGGAAAAACCTTCATGCTGATGCTGGATATGGCCATGCTGGACGGGACAGATATTTGGTTCGCGGACTATGTGGCCGAAGATGATTATATCCCGTACTTCCCGTATAAATTTGATATATGGCAGTTTTCAAGCCAGGGCAATGTGCCCGGCGTGACGGGAGACTGCGATCTGAATATCCGGTTCGAATAAAGATCAGAAGCCGATAAATCCGTCCTGGAAGCTGTCGCCTCTCATCCTGACAAATTCATCGCTGTAATAAGGCGTCTCAGGGAATATGTCATAACCTCCCTGATCTCCCTCAACGGGAATATAGATAGTATGGTCGTTGCCGTTTACGTCCTTCATGACGGCTTCTTTACATTCATGCTGATAGAACTGGGCTGCCCATATCAGATTTTCATTCTCCGAAAGATAATCCGTATTGATCTTTACCGGCACATAGAGGAAGATAAGTACCGCAAAGAATAAGGACATCTGACCGATACGCTTCGAGTCGGACAATACGGTGCCTGCCATAACAGACAGAGCAATGAGGATGGTACAGAAGCCATAGCGCATCAAAGGAGCAGACAGGAGCCAGTACAGCATGCCTATAACGGCGGTAGCCATAAGGAAGATGTCAGCAAGGGCCTCTTTGTTTCTGATGTTTTTCACAGTATATATCAGTGCACCTGCACCGAAGATGGCGGATAAGAGCAGGAGTATACGGGGCACCTGATCGATCTGACCGAACCAGGCCTGGAACCATCCGGTGAAGGAAAGCCCGATCGATTCATCCAGAGTACCCTTGAAGAGACGACCGAACATAACGATCTCCGCACGGTCCCAATACGCCACTTCCCACGGTACCTTCCACTCCACATCAAACAGATCCAGACTCTCCATCGGATACAGGAGATAGCCTGTAGTTATCACGTTTCTTATGAAATAAGGTATGACGGTAATAAGCGAAAGAAAGATGAAAGAAAGCAGCTCGCGGATTTTCTTCTCCCTTATCAGTCGGATGAGCACGGCAAGAGCGAGAAGCGAGACAGTAGCAACCGACAGCTTGACAGTGATATCGAAAATGCCTAAAAGAGCAAGCAGACCGTAGGCAGAAGGGTCGACCACTCCACAGTCGGAAAGGTCGCACCAGGTCGCAAATATGTAGATAAGCAGCATCATAGGTACTATATCCGTGCCGAGTGAAGAAATACTGTCTATGGAATATACAAAATAAAACAGAGCCGAGATCCAAAGAAGCAGGGAGCGTCTGAAGCGCTTTTCCAGAACGGAGGATCTGACGGCAAAGACAGATACCGAGATTATAATAAACGTGACAAAGCCGTTTACGATGTGCAGGGGATGCCCGGTAAACGACATGCTCATCAGGGCATGCATCGGCATCAGCGCACTGTTGTATCCGAAACGCTTGTGGAAATTCGCAAGTCCGGGTATCACCCGGTAATTCTCCATCCATCTGACAGCCTGAGCATGGTACAGATAGGTGTCCCAGTCGTGAGCCTCGGCGGCAGAGATTACAACGAAGACAGAAAGCAGTATGAGAAGGATGAGCCGTGAGCTTCCTGAAGAAAGAAGAGGGCGGAGCAGATCTGCTATCTCCTTTCTCAAAACGATGAGTATGACTATACAGACTGCCGAGATGAAAATGACGGCACTCAGATCCACCGCGTGGAAGAGATGCCAGAATCCGGCATAAACCGTGGCGAGAGCAAAACCGGAGATGATCACGGATGAGACAGAGCGCATCTTAAATCCGACCAGTTTAATACACAGGCTACGGAAAAGGCATCCCAATGTAACGGTAATAAAGATCATATAAAGATATCCGAACAGTGTAGCTATCATATCAACCTGTCACTCCGTTGCTTCATACAGTATCTCTTTTATTGTCAGAGGCGAGGAGTCTTCCTTTCGTATCACAAAGGTGATCTCTTCGGGTCCGCCCGTAAGGTCGAGAGATGCCTCTTCCGAGCCGGCGCTCATTTCTACTGAAGACGAAAGCTCTCCGTCATAATATACATCCAGATAAGCCGTCGTACCGGCAGCTGCATCATAACGGCATGTCATGCGGAAGGTACGGCCGTCCCTGCGTGAAAAGACCGGATCTACGGGTGAGTTGAGTACGGGACTTCTGAGTACGTCCCCATTGCCTTCGGTATGCAGATATCCGTTTGCATCGATCGTTCCGACTGCTTCGTAGCCGGGGGCTGTGACCAGATCGACGGAGTGACTGTCTAACGGCAGTCCTGCCATGCCGTCTATGGGATTTGTCTCAGAGAAATAAACCGTGTATTCTCCGGACTCTGCTATCTGCTCATAGTTATCAAGGATGTGGTCGGGACAGAGCTCAAACTCACCCTCTTTTGCTATGATGAAATTCCTGTCGGTAAAGGCGGAGCGGTCCCACTCGGTATAATAGAATATATGGTTGTTCACGGAACCGTCTTCAGTGATATAGGTTTCGAAAACGCCCGAAGGATCGGTCACTCTGAACTTCGGGGCCATATCGGTACTGTCGATATTAAAGACGGTGTTCACGTCATACTCACCCATCAAAGCCACTACCTCATCTATGGTCTTAAGGTTGCTGTCCTGACCGTGGAAGTATTCCGTCTCTGCAATGAATCCTGTGTACAGGCAGACATATGCCAGTACGGCAGCCATGGCTGTAAACAGCCATTTCGGGAGCGGCGTAAAGGTGTCACGCTCCATCGCATCTGAAAAGTTCATTACTGCACATATCATCAGCGGGACTATACCCATGATGTGGTATCTCGGCTGGGAAATGGTAAGTGAGAGTATGACAAAGGTCCATATGGCAAGGGAGACCATGCAGCTTTTGATAAGCTCGGCCCTGTATCCTCCTTCGGGAAGAGAAGTACTGCCATTATCGCGGACCTTTCGATAAACACCTATGCCAAAGGATCGCAAAGCAGAACACAGCCCGAAGATCAATATGAAACCTGCCATGACAAGACGGATGAGACCTATGATACCCCTGAGGGATGTCACCCGCTCTTCATAAGGCGTCAGTACCCGGAGCAGTACCAGTACGTCTTTTACATCATAATAAAGTGTGTCGAGAGCATCATCCAGGGAACGGATCGTATACGTAAAGGCTTCGATCCCGTTGCTCAGGCCTATCGCCAGACCGACAACGCTGACTGTCACGGATGTAGCGATAAATACAATCCACTGCTTATTCTTTGCTTTGTCTACGCCGAGTATGGCAGGAATGATAAAGCAGATCATGACCGGCAGCAGTCCGCAGAGCAATACGTAGGTGCCGCTTGCGATACCTATGAAAAGGATCAGGATATGATAGATCACTGCCATGCAGATATCGGATATTTTGTATTTTCCCTTCCAGTCCGTGAGCATCAGGACCACCAGCATTATGGGAGTCAGGACCTTATATACATAGTAAGCACCCCCGAAGAAGAGCATATTTGTGTATTCGAGCATACCGAAATCATATGCGGTAAAGATCAGACCCAGAGCCAGAAGACGATATTCATGCCGGAGTCCGGCGATCGAAAGCAGACGCCATATGACCCAGGTCCACAAAAGGACGTTGAGTATGCCGGCTATCGCGTATCCAAGATAAATGTTTTTCGTGAGCATGTATATGGGAAGAGCTATGAGTGAAGACTCATCCATCTCACCCTGTGACATGTAGTTCCAGAAAGGAAGGAAGAGGGTGTGGCGGTCTCCCATCTCTATGACGTGGCGCATCACCATGGCAAAATCATGATCAAGAGCGTCTCTTAAGTGACAGATATTATAATAGAAAAGAAAGAGGATCTCGAGTACCACGGCACAGGCCATGACGAGTTCACAGTATCTTTTTTTTATATCGATCTTTATCAATGTAAGCAAATCCCCAAAATGTATTGTCCTCAGGGATTAACTTTACGATTTTTTTGCATAATAATCAACTGTATGCGTTAAGGGACGGCCCTGATTGAAAAGGATGGGGCGGTATGGTAAAGTTTGAAAACATGAAGGACTTCAAGCCGATACTGGCCTTAGCGATAATATTCATAGCACTGTGCATCATCATACCGTCCGGAAAGCACGGGAGTATACCTGACGCGAAAAGTGAAGAACGGATGCTTCCGGAACAGTATGCACCGCGTTTCAACAAAGACAGCGGGTTTTATACGTCGTCCTTCAGCCTGAAGATCACCAGTCCGGTGAAGGAGGCTGCTATCTACTATACCCTGGACGGGAGCATACCGGATGAAAATGCGATATTGTATGAGGGGCCGCTGACTGTCGAAGACCGTACACCGCAGCCGAATCTTTTGAGTGCTCTTACCGGCATATGTCCCGAAGGAGATTATGTTCCGCCGGATCCCGTGCTGAAAGGACATGTGGTAAGGGCCGTCGCTATCCTGCCGGACGGCTCGCGAAGCGAGATATCAAACAGGACATTTTTTGTAGGCATAAACAGAAAAGAGCAGATCGGGGATTTGCCCGTTATTTCCCTGTATGCAGACCCGCAGGACCTTTTCAGCTATGACAGAGGTATATATGTGCTGGGAAAGGCATACGAAGAAGCCGGAGAAGAAGATCCCGATACGGATGATCAGGGATACAGAGGCAACTGTTTCATGCGGGGAACGGAATGGGAAAGACCTGCAGCTATAGACTATCTGCCGGGAGGCTTCGGAGAGAAAGGCTTCTCTGCAGATCTCGGTATCCGTATCATGGGAGGCGACTCCAGAGCCAATATGCAGAAAAGCTTTCGGATGAAATGCCGTTCCGAATACGGGAAGAAGAATATTTACTACGGACTCTTTCCGGGAGGTCAGACAAAATACAAATCCTTCATCCTCAGGAACGGGGGGAATGACTATGACTATGCCAGATTCAGGGATCCGATGCTGCAGGAGCTGGTATCCGACAGAGCCTTCGAGACACAGCGCTCACGTCCGGTAGTTCTTTTCATAGACGGTGAATACTGGGGCATGTACGCCATGACAGAGGATTATGACGGACATTATATAGAAAATAACGGCTACGGGGTAAAGGCCGAGAACGTGATAATGATCAAAAACGGAGAGGTAGAGGAAGGAACGGAAGAGGATCTCTCACTGTTTAACGACATGATAAGCTTTATATCCGAAAATGATATGAGCGATGATGAACTCTACAGCGTTGCCGCACAAATGCTCGATATGCAAAGCTTTGCCGATTACAGCGCCTTCAATATATATATAAATAACGGCGACAGCTTCTTTACGAACGACAACAACTGGATGATGTGGCGTGCGAGAGAGGCCGGCAAGGGAACGGAAAAGAGCGACGGAAAATGGCGGATGATGGTATTTGATACCGACTATTCCACGGGGATATATGAAAAAGGAGCTGATTATGACGAGGACACCCTGAAAGATGTGCTTGAAGGAAGCTCCGACGGGATCGGAAACACACTGCTCAGATCTCTTGTGAAAAATGAGGAGTTCAGGAGTATGTTCATAAGCTCTCTTGAAGATATGAGAAATGTCTGCTTCGAAAAGAGCAGAGTGGACAGTACCGTAGCAAAGTATCTGTCCGAATACGAAAAGCCCGTCTGCGACACATACAGAAGGTTCGGACCGGAAGACAGGCTCTGGGGAGATCCCGCAGAATATTACCGTATGCGAGTGGGAGAGCTGACCGGATGGCTTGAGGGCAGATACGGGGTCTTCGACAGTATGATAGCGGGGCAGTTTCCGGATATAAGTGCCGGCAAAAGATAAGGCGCTGCAGGTTTGACGTGGCTGTGATTATGAATTATCTTTAAAAAATGGTCAGATTATTCTTATGTGAAGACGAGATCGTCATGCGTGACGGTATAAAAAAGCATATCGAATGGGAGAAAGAGGGGATAGAGTTCGTCGGAGAGGCCTCTGACGGAGAGCTTGCATATCCCATGATACTCGAGCAGAAGCCGGATATCCTGCTGACGGATATCAAGATGCCGTTCATGGACGGGCTGGAGCTCGCCGAACTCGTGAAGAAAGAGCTCCCGGATATAAAGATCATCATACTTTCCGGCTATGATGAGTTTGCCTATGCACAGAAGGCGGTATCCCTCGGGGTCACGGAATATCTTCTGAAGCCGATATCTCCTTCAAAGCTCAGGGAATCCATAAGATCCGTAGCGGAAAAGATAGAAGAGGAGCGTATACTCAGTGCTTCGGAGGCAGAGTGGGCAAGAGAGGAAGAGGAAGAAAGACGCGAGATAGAGACACACCGTCTGTTCGATACTCTTATCATGAACGATATGAGTACATCCGAAGTACTCGAAAAAGCAAAGAAGCTTGATATCTCCCTGACGGCAAGAACATATCAGATGACGAGGATATATCTTTCCGTATCGGACAGCAGAAACAATATAGCTGCTTCCATCGTCGACAAGGTATCGGAGAGATCCACGGAGAACGGCGGCAGCTGCATAGCTTTTGACCGCGGGATAGACGGATTTGCCATGCTGGTCTTATCTGATGAGGAAGAGGAGACCGCCCGGCTTACCGCTGAGATGATCGCAGATGTACAGGCTATCATCAACGCACAGACAGACACGGACTATTTCATAGGTGTCGGGAATATAGTTAATCGTCTGTCGGAGATCAGATATTCTTATGATGAAGCAAACAAGGCTCTGGCGCACAGATTCCTTGTCACAGGGGATAAAGTTGTATTCTCCGATAAATATGATGCCGGAGCAGACAAGGCAGGGAAGACGGGAGAGCTTAACATACACTCTGCAACAGATGCGGAGAGCCCGCATGCCGTCATAGAAAACTTCCTTAAGACAGGCATGGCGGATGAAGCAGAGCCTCTTATGGATTCGGTATTTGCCACACTGGGCGAGCAGAATATCAAGAGCATGATATTCCTGAACTATGTGACAATGGATATCTACTTTGCGATGGCCAGGTTTGTAAAGGATATAGGGTCCGATACGGCAGAAATAGAGAAGGAATGCGGCGATATCAATCTGCTGCTCTCGCAGGCCAGAGGAGCAGATGAGATCCGTATATATCTGAAAAAATATCTTAAGGCGGTGGTGGAGGCCAGAGATACAAGAGCGGCAAAGAAATACTCAAGGCTTCTCCACAACGCGATCAGCTATATCGATGAGAACTATGCAAATGATGATATATCGTTGAATACCGTGGCATCGACGGTGAATATCTCGCCGAATCATTTCTCCACGATCTTCAGTCAGGAAGTCGGAAAGACTTTCATTGAATACCTCATAGGAAAGAGGATGGATAAGGCCAAGGAGCTTTTGATGACCACCGATATGAGGAGTAATGAGATAGCTTATGCAGTGGGATACAAGGATCCGCACTACTTCAGCTATACCTTCAAGAAGACTCAGGGTATGACGAGCAGGGAGTTCAGAGCCAGAGGCAAGGCCGATAATGTATAGTCATCAAAGGATCGATCTTCGAAGAAGGCTTGTCATCATGGGCGTGGGACTGATCCTCCCGCTTATCGTGATTGTTTCTTTCCTTATATATCAGCTGAATGTCTTTTGCAGGTCTTATGATGCGATAGTCCAGAACCTTACCAGAGCAAATGAATACAATATAGAGTTTAAGAATGACTTTGACGCTGTAGTGTATCAGATGGTGGCCAGATCACTGACGAAGGATGAGGTGGCGTCTGTCACGGGAATGAAGCCCCCGGACATTATGATAGATGACGCCGAGCAGGCTTTTGAAAAGCTGAAGCTTACTACAAACTCGGTACACGCCAAGGACCGTATTTCTTCCATAACAAAGCTGCTGGAAACTCTCAGAAGACGTATGGATGATATAAACGGCTCCATAGATCTCGAGGATTCATATGATGAGAACATGGAAAGGCTTGATTCGGATATCAGGATACTGACGGGGCTTATACAGGAAAGGATCATCGAATATATCTATTATGAATCCGAGAGCATGGAAGAGATCCGGCAGCAGATGGAGTCCCAAAGGGTCAAGGTCATGAACGTGACGGTGGCCTCGGTCATCATAGTGCTCGTTTACGCTTCACTGTTCTATATACTTATTTCAAGGACGATAACCAATCCCGTGGCGGATCTGGAGCTAAGACTGCTGCAGGCGCAGATCAATCCGCATTTCCTGTACAACACCCTCGATAACATAGTATGGCTTTCGGAGGACGGAAGGACCAAGGAAGTAGAGGATATGGTCACGTCGCTTTCCCAGTTTTTCAGGACTACGCTGGCCGGGGGAGAGGATTTTATCAAGATAGCGGACGAGGTCTCTCATATAGAGGCTTATCTTCATATACAGCATCAAAGATACAGAGACATCCTTACATATGATATAGATATCCCGGAAAGCATCATGAACTGCCGTATCATAAAGCTCACCCTGCAGCCCGTCGTGGAGAATGCGCTGTATCACGGCATCAAGAATAAAAGGGGAGGCGGTAAGATATCCCTGCATGCGGCAGATGAGGGCAGTCAGATACGACTGACCGTGGAAGATAACGGCATAGGCATGGACGAAAAGACCCTGGAGCATGTGAGAGCCCTGATAGACGGCAAGGTAAAGCCATCGGAAGATAATACCGGATTCGGTATAGCCAACGTATCCGAGAGGATGAGGCTCAACTACGGGCCGCGATACGGTATGTCGATAGAGTCGGAATACGGTGTCGGGACAAAAGTTGATATTATTATCCCCAAGTCACATGAAGAAAATGAACAAAAACTGTAAAAAAACAAATTTTTGTTCATTTTTTATTCATATTCAGTGAAAAATATACCCTCTTTTATGAAATATGTGCATAGATTCCGACCCGATGGGTGAATATAATCTACATTGTACAATCAAAAAGGGTGCATAGCACCCGGATTTCATTAAGGAGGAAATTTAATGAAGAAGAAGTTACTCGGCGCTATCCTTAGCGCAGCAATGGTAATGTCACTCCTCGCTGGTTGTGGTTCAACCGCAGCAGAGACAGCAGCTCCCGCAGCTGAGGCTGTAGAGGAAGCAGCTGACACAGCAGCTGATGCAGCAGCAGATACTGCAGCAACAGTTGAAGAGGCAGCAGAGAAGGTTGAGGAAGCAGCAGCTGACACAGGTGCAGCAGCAGGCGGAAACATCAAGGTTGGTTTCGCTCAGGTTGGACACGAGTCAGATTGGCGTACAGCTTCTACAAAGTCATGCCAGGACGTTTTCTCAGCAGAGAACGGCTATGACCTCAGCTTCGTAGACTGCGACAACGACGAGGCAGCTCAGAAGGAAGCAGTTCGTTCATTCATCGAGCAGGGTGTTGATTACATCATCATCGACCCCATCATCGCAACAGGTTGGGACACAGTTCTTACAGAGTGTGAGGACGCTGGTATCCCTGTAATCGTTATCGACAGAACTATCGATGACTCTGACAAGTATGTATCATGGGTTGGATCTGACTTCCTTACAGAAGGTAAGGCAGCTGGTGAGTGGCTCAAGGCTTATGCTGAGAAGCAGGGCATCAAGGAGATCAACGCTCTTATCATCCAGGGTACAATCGGTTCTTCAGCTCAGATCGGCCGTACAGACGGATTCAACGAGATCGCTAAGAGGGAAGGCTGGACAGTACTTGATCAGCAGACCGGTGATTTCACAGAGGCAGGCGGACAGGAAGTTATGGAGTCCTTCTGTAAGTCATATGCAGGCAAGTTCAACGTAGTTGTTTGCGAGAACGATAACGAGGCATTTGGTGCTATGACAGCTATGGACAACGCTGGTGTTAAGTATGGCCCCGGCAACGATGTCATCCTTATCTCTTACGATGCATGTACAGCAGGTCTTGAGGATGTTAAGGCAGGCAAGATCACAGCAGACTTCGAGTGCAACCCCCTTGCAGCTCCTACAGTTGAGGGCGTTATCAAGACTCTCGAGGCAGGCAAGACTCCTGAGAACCAGATCCTCGTGCCCGATAACTGGTATGCTCTGAAGGATCAGATCGTTGACTTTGCAGTTGAAGGCAACGCTCAGAAGATGATCGAGGTTACTGACGACGTTATCGCTGCTCAGTACTAAGAAGAACGGGTTGTTAGCGCAACCTGAAAGGGTATAGAATACAGACATATCCTCGGGAGCTCCCGTACATCTCGGGAGCTCCCGTTTTTAATCAAAGACAAGAAAGGAGAAGGTACATGGAAGACAATGTAGTGCTGACCGCACGGGGCATATCGATGACATTCCCCGGCGTCAAGGCTCTGGACAATGTGGATCTGACATTGCGAAAGGGCGAGATCCATGCACTGATGGGGGAAAACGGAGCAGGTAAATCCACACTTATCAAATGCCTGACGGGTATCAATGATTTCGAAGCCGGCGAGATCCACATAGAGGGGATAGACGGCCCGGTGAGGAATCATTCAACAAGGGATGCTCAGAATGTAGGTATCTCCACCGTGTATCAGGAAGTCAATCTCTGTCCGAATCTCTCGGTAGCAGAGAACCTCTTCATAGGAAGAGAGCCGCTGACTGTTTTGCACACGGTAGACAGGAAATCCTATAACAAGCGCTCACAGAAGATAATGGATGAGCTCGGGATATCTGTTGATGTAACTCAGAATCTGGAAAATTATTCTCTCGCTATACAGCAGATGGTAGCTATAGCGAGGGCTGTAGATATGGAATGTAAGGTGCTTATACTTGATGAGCCGACATCATCTCTCGATGATGAAGAGGTGGAGAAGCTCTTTACCCTGATGAGAGGCCTCAGGGAAAAAGGTGTAAGCATATTGTTTGTAACCCACTTCCTGGAGCAGGTCTATGCGGTCTGTGACAGGATCACCGTTTTGAGAAACGGTAAATACGTAGGAGAATATCCGATCGCCGATCTTCCGAGAATGAAGCTCGTGGCGGCGATGATGGGTAAGGATCTCGATGATCTTGCAGAGATCAAGAAAGAACAGAAGGATTATTCCAAAGAACCCATGGAGATATCCGCAAAAGGTCTGTCTCATGCAGGAACAATCAAGCCGTTCAATCTGGACATCCACAAGGGAGAGGTCGTCGGCATAGGCGGTCTGCTCGGTTCGGGAAGATCAGAGCTTGCAAGATGTATATACGGTGCCGATAAGGCGCAGACCGGTTCACTCGAGGTGGCCGGAGAGCAGGTAAAGATCAACCAGCCTATAGATGCGATGAACAAAGGAATGGGCATGCTTCCCGATGACCGTAAGGCAGAGGGAATAATAGCGGATCTGTCCGTGCGAGAGAACATCATCCTGGCACTTCAGGCCAAGAGGGGAATGCTCAGACAGCTCACACGCGCTCAGCAGGAAGAGATCGCAGACAGATATATCGATCTGATCCAGATAAAGACCGCAAGCAAGGAAACTCTTGTGAAGCAGCTTTCCGGAGGCAACCAGCAGAAGGTAATACTTGCAAGATGGCTTGCAACCGATCCGGATTTCCTTATACTGGATGAGCCCACGAGAGGAATAGACATAGGAACAAAATCCGAGATACAGAAGCTCATAGTCAAGCTGGCCGGAGAAGGCAAGAGCGTGCTCTTCATCTCATCCGAGATAGAGGAAATGCTCCGTACCTGCAGCCGTATGGTCATTATGCGTGACGGACAGAAGGTCGGAGAACTCGATCACGAGCTGTCTCAGGAGAACGTGATGAAAGCTATAGCGGGAGGTGAGGCATAATGAGCAGTATAAACTCAAAATCCTTTTGGAGACGTATAAAGAGCTGGCCGCTCCTGCTGCCTGTAGTAGCCCTGCTGCTCGTTATGGCGGTCAATATAATACATGATGCAGCTACGGGTGCAAACCCGCTGTCGTTCTTCCTTGTTTCACTGAAGGATACGACAACAAACGGTACGATCCTGTACGGACGTATCATCGATATCATCAACAGAGGATCCGAAGTTGCGATCCTTGCCATAGGAATGACGCTTGTGGTCTCTGCATCGGCAGGAACAGATATCTCGGTAGGATCCGTGATGAGTCTTTGTGCAAGCTTCATGTGCATGATGCTCGCAGGATACGGAGTATCTTCAACGACTACACTTGCAGTGCCGCTTGTGATAGGACTTCTTGCAGCGGTAGTGATGGGACTTGTCTGCGGAGCATTTAACGGTACGCTGGTGGCTCATCTTTCAATCCAGCCGATGGTCGCGACCCTGATACTTTATTCCGCAGCGAGAGCTATCGGACTGCTTCTTTGTAACGACCTGATAGTATACGTAAGAAATCCTTCATTTGCATTTTTCGGTGCATTTGCGGGTCCCATACCGACTCCGATAATCATTACCGTGATATGTATCGTAATAGTATCACTGGTGCTTAAAAAGACGGCTCTCGGCATGTATATCCAGTCAGTCGGTATCAATGCGAAAGCAAGCCGTATAGCCGGTCTGAATTCAAAGCTTTTGATCTTCCTGGCATACACGCTCTGCGGACTGTTTGCAGCAATAGCAGGTATCGTGGCTTCGTCCAGGATCACATCAGCAGACTCAAATAACATCGGTCTCTATCTTGAGATGGATGCCATCCTGTCGGTAGCACTCGGAGGAAACAGTCTGGGCGGAGGTAAATTCAACCTTGCAGGATCGATCATAGGTGCATACACGATCCAGGCAATAACCACGACTCTTTATGCACTTGGCGTATCTTCAATACAGGCGCCGGTCTTCAAGGCTATAATCGTCATTCTCATAGTCGTGATAGAGGCACCGCCGTTTAAGGCATTTGTGAACAGGATGAGTGCCGCAAAGGCAGCAAAGGGGGTGAAGGCATGAGCGAAAAAGCAAAAGCCAAAAAGAGCTTTAACAGTAACACGCTGCTGCTCTTCATAACTATAGCGCTGTTCATAGTGCTTTATGCAGGAGGCTGTATAGCATACGGCGCAAAGGGATTCACTCACCTGCAGACGTTTCTTAACATACTGATAACCAACGCCGGTCTGATCTGCGTTACATGCGGAATGACCTGCGTCATGCTCACCGGCGGTATCGATATCTCAGTCGGAGCACTCATAGCTATGGACTGTATGCTGCTCGCGGTCGGAATGAGCAAAGGCATCGGTGCCGTACCCATGGTCCTCATCATCCTTTTGATAGGTGCAGTCTTTGGTATCTTCCAGGGATTCCTGGTGGGATATCTGGAGATACAGCCCTTCATAGTATCGATGGCAGGCATGTTCTTCTGCAGAGGAATGACAGCCGTCATATGTACGGATCAGGTGTCCATAAAGCAGGATACTAATCCTCTGTTCTATGCATGGGCAAATGCGAAGATAGTAATACCGTTCGGCGGATATCTGAATAACAAGGGCAAGTATATGGCTCCTTATGTGAGACCCGGTGTGGTGGTAGCACTCGTTGTGCTGATACTGACATTTATCATGCTCAGATACACAAAGTTCGGCCGTTCTCTCTATGCAGTAGGCGGAAGTGCACAGTCTGCAGCGATGATGGGACTTAACGTGAAGCGCATAAAGATGGGAGCATACATGCTGTCATCATTCCTGTGCTCGATAGGCGGCATCTGCTACTGCCTGAATACGATGGCAGGCTCGGTGTCACAGGCACTTGGACTTGAGATGGATGCCATCTCCTCGGCTGTCATAGGCGGAACGCTGCTGACCGGAGGTGTAGGTAACGTGATAGGATCATTCTTCGGAGTGCTCATCAACGGAACCATCTCATCTATCGTTAAGACAAACGGAAAGCTGGCCAGCTCATGGCCTAACATCCTTACAGCTGCACTGCTCTTCGTATTCATAGTAATACAGAGTATCTTCGCGGCTCTCAGAAAGAGAAACAAGTAAAAAGAGGAACATATGAGGGGAGGACCGGCATCTGGTATGCCGGTTCTTCCTGTATAAAAGAGACATACGGGAGACTAATGAAGAGGATATCAGTCTTCGTCCTGCTCATGACCTGTATCCTTGTGGCAGGATGTTCGAAAAACATTTATAAAAGAAACGGTGATGTCCGTTCGGAAGACAACGGAAACAGATCCTCCGTGACGATAGGGCTGTCGCAGATAGGAAGCGAATCCGACTGGAGGATAGCTTCAACCGACTCGGTAAAAGCCGCGTTCTCTGTAGAAAACGGATACGATCTGATATTTGATGATGCCCAGCAGAAGCAGGAGAATCAGCTCAAAGCTATCAGAGAGTTCATAGATCAGGGAGTGGATTATATAATACTGGACCCGATAGTGGAGTCCGGCTGGGATTCCGTGCTGCTTGAGGCTAAGGAAGCCGGGATACCCGTCATAGTCTATGACAGACGCGTGGAAGTGGATGATGATTCTCTGTACACGTGCTGGATAGGGTCTGACTTTCATCTTGAGGGAAAACGTGCATGCGCATGGCTTTCCGAATACTTAAAGAGCAAAAGCATAGACAGGGAAATAAAGATCGCGGATATACAGGGGACGCTCGGAGCTTCTGCCCAGATAGGACGGAGCGAGGCACTGGACGAAGCTTTCAGACAGAACAGGAACTGGAAGCTGGTGGCCCGTGATACCGGTGATTTCACGACCGCAAAAGGCAAGGAAGTAATGAACAGCATGCTGAAGCAGTGCGGAGATGAGATAGACGTGGTCTATGCGGAAAACGACAATATGGCGTACGGAGCTCTGGAGATAATGGAGCAGAGGGGATACAAACCCGGATATGACATAGACAACGGAGAGATCCTCGTCATTTCCTTTGACTCATCAAGGAACGGACTGCAGATGGTGCTTGACGGAGATATTGCCGTAAACGTCGAATGTAATCCGCTATACGGACCGAGGCTGGTAGAGATAATAGATGCCCTGGAGGCAGGGAAGGAAGTCGAGAAGGAGACCTTCATAGACGAAGAGCAGTTTTCCGGCATAGGATATATCGGGACCATACAGGTAGACGGGAAACCGTATACCGTGACACAGGTCACGCCGGAGCTGCTTGCAGAAAGACAATATTGAGATCATGAAAAAAGCCCGTCGGCAGATGCCGACGGGCTTTTTGATATCCGTCAGATCATCCCATTGTTATCTCTACGGTAACATCCTTCTTTGAGGGATCGTAGGGGATCACGTTTCCTGCGACCTCCGTACCGTCAACAACCATCTTCTTTATTCCCTTGCATACATCCGAAGGATTGTCGATGGTTATGTGATATACGGCGCCTCTGTATTCGCGGGTCACCTTGAAGCCGCCGAATCCGTGTGGTGTGCAGGGATTGACCTGCAGACCGGTGAGCGTGGGATATACACCGAGTATGTACTGTGAGATATCGGTGAAGGTCCATGCTGCAGTACCGGTAAGCCAGCTGTTCTTGCCCTGACCGAAGAACTTCGCGTCTTTGCCGGCCACCATCTGTGAGTAAACATAGGGCTCGGTACGGTGTATCTCGGAGATGTCCTGCAGATAAGCGGGGCATGTCTTCTGATAGATCTCAAATGCCCTGTCGCCGTCACCTACGACAGTCTCAGCTATGGATACCCAGGGATTATTGTGGCAGAATATGCCGGCGTTCTCCTTGTATCCCGGCGGATATGAGGATATCTCACCGAGCTCGAGGTGATACTTTGTATAAGCCGGCTGAAGGATCATGATGCCGTACCTGGTATCGAGCATCTCTTTGACAGAGTCCATGGCCTTCTGGGCTTCACCTGTCTCAACGCCGACTCCTGCAAGTACGCAGAAGCCCTGAGGCTCTATGTAGATCTTACCTTCCTCGCACTCGTCGGAACCGACCTTGTTGCCGTTTGCGTCATATGCACGTACGAACCACTTGCCGTCCCAGCCTGCCGTGAGGAGGGCCTTTGTCATCTTTTCAACTTCGGCTCTCGCACGGGAAGCCTCGTCTTTCTTTCCGATAAAATCGCAGAGATCTGCGTACTCATTACCATACTTAACGAACATGCCTCCGATGAAGACCGACTCAGCCACGGGACCCTCGGAGGGACCGAAAGTCTGGAAGGATTCGCCGGGATGCTCCGAGAAGCAGTTCAGGTTCAGGCAGTCATTCCAGTCTGCACGTCCGATGAGCGGCAGATCATGAGGACCTTTATGATTGATAATGTAGTCCAGACTTCTTGTAAGATGCTCGAAAAGAGAAGTAGCTACGGACTCATCATTGTCGTAAGGAACCTTCTCATCGAGGATCGTGGTGTCGCCTGTCTCGCGGATATAAGCGGAGGTTCCTGCGATGAGCCAGAGCGGATCATCGTTGAAGCCGCTGCCTATATCGGAATTGCCCTTCTTGGTAAGGGGCTGATACTGATGGTATGCAGATCCGTCCTGGAACTGGGTGGAAGCTATATCTATGATCCTCTGCCTTGCACGGTCGGGGATCAGATGTACGAAGCCGAGCAGATCCTGACATGAATCCCTGAAGCCCATGCCTCTGCCTATGCCGGATTCATAATAAGAAGCCGAACGGCTCATGTTGAAGGTTACCATACACTGATACTGGTTCCAGATGTTTACCATACGGTTGACCTTGTCGTTCCTGGTATCTACGGTAAACTTTGAAAGAAGCTTGTGCCAGTATTCCTTAAGGTTGTTGAACGACTTGTCGACATCTGCGTCTGTCTGATATCTGGCGAGCATTTTCTCGGCGGGAGCCTTGTTTATGACGCCCTTGCTCTCCCACTTCTGATCTGCGGGATTCTCGCAGTAGCCCAGAACGAAGACAAAAGACTTCTCCTCTCCGGGAGCAAGCGTGATATCTATCTGATGTGCGGCTATCGGATACCAGCCTGATGTCACGGAGCCTCTGCACTTACCTTCAAGCACTGCTTCGGGATTTGCGGTACTGTTGTAAACTCCCATGAAGTCATCGCGGGATGTATCGAAGCCGTCAGCCTTGGTGTTGACGGAGTAAACTGCGTAGTGATCTCTTCTCTCGCGATATTCCGTCTTATGATATATGGTGCTTCCGATCACTTCCACTTCTCCGGTGGAGAGGTTCCTCTGGAAGTTTGTCATGTCATCCATAGCATTCCACAGACAGAACTCTACATATGAGAAGAGCTGGAGCTTCTTTTCCGAAGTGCCCTCATTCTTTATTACTATACGCTGTACTTCGCAGGTATCGTCCATAGGTACGAAGCAGAGAACGTTGGCACTTACACCGTTCTTCTTTCCGTGGAATCTGGTATAACCCATACCGTGACGGCACTCGTACTCATCGAGTTCTGTCTTTGTAGGCTGCCAGCCGGGATTCCATACCGTATCGCCGTCTTTAATATAGAAATATTTACCGTTGGTATCTGCAGGCACTGCGTTATACCTGTATCTGGTGATACGCAGAAGCTTTGCATCTTTATAGAAGGAATAGCCTCCGCTCGTATTTGATATGAGCGAGAAGAAATCATTGCTGCCAAGATAGTTGATCCAGGGCAGCGGAGTCTTCGGTGTTGTGATGACATATTCCATATTGGCGTCATCGAAATGTCCGAAATTCATGTGTTTACCCCCATTGTCTACTTTATCGATTAAGTTGTCCGGCAAAAACCGGGTTGCTAATGATTATATTCTATGAAGCGCGAAAATACAACAACGAATCGTAGAAGGAAAGATTAGCAAAATTTACGAAAAGGACTTAAACCATTAAGCAAAATGACGGAATATCGGAGGTATTCTTACAAATATGACCGGGATGACTCCTGGATATTGTCAATATTATGGTAAAATTTACCCAAAAAACGAAAAAATATATTGACTCTGTTGTCAGATTGATATATATTTGACTTACGAAAACGATTAAGGCAGAGGAACGCATAATGGTCTCGATGAAAGATATATCGAAAAAAGTGGGCGTTTCGGTCGCGACGGTAAGTAAGGCACTGAATGATCACAGCGATATAGGAGAGACAACCAAGGAACGCGTCAGGCAGGTGGCCAAGGAGATGGGATATTTCCCAAACGCATCCGCCAGAACGCTGAAGACGAACAAAAGCCACAACATAGGGGTGCTTTTCAGAGATGAAGCAGGAAACGGATTTACCCACGACTTCTACGCAGCGGTACTTGACTCGCTTAAGAAGACGGCAGAGTCCAAAGGCTATGACATAAGCTTCATCAACAGCGACAGAGCTGCGATGCACATGAATTACCTTGAGCATTGCAGATACAGAGGATACGACGGAGTGGTGCTCGCCTGTATAGACTTCAGTGACAGCGGTGTGGTAGAGCTGGCAACGAGCAATGTCCCGGTGGTGACTATAGACCACATCTTCGATAACAGAACAGCGATCATCTCGGACAATGTCACAGGGATCAGGGAGCTGGTAGAGTATATATATAAGGAATGCGGACACCGGAAGATAGCTTACATACACGGAGCGGATTCTTCGGTCACAAGGAACAGACTGGCGAGCTTCTATAAAACAATGGAGGAGCTCGGGGCGACGGTTCCGGATGAGTACGTAAAGGACGGAAGATACCGTAAGCCGGACATGTCGTACGAACTGACGATAGAGCTTCTGGAGCTTGACGATCCGCCGACATGCATCATATATCCGGACGACTTCGCAGCAATAGGCGGTATAAACGCCATAAAGTCCAAAGGACTTTCAATCCCGGATGATGTATCCATAGCAGGATATGACGGGATAAGGATAGCGAAGGTGCTGGAGCCTAAGATGGTGACGATAGAGCAGGACACAGGCAAGATAGGAGATCTTGCGGCACAGAAGATAGTCCAGCTCATAGAAAGACCGAGATCGGCCATTGCCGAAAGGATAGTGGTAGAGGGTAAGCTCCTCAAGGGTGATTCGGTAAAAAAGTTGTAAAAAGATATCATAATGTGATATAACCTTTTGGTATTTTGGCGAAAGCCTTATACATAAAACACTTTTCAAAATTTTAAGGAGGAAAGAAATGAAAAAGAAGATCGTAAGTATCATGCTTACAGCAGCAATGACAGCTACTCTTCTTGCAGGCTGTGGATCAACAGCTGAGGCTCCTGCTACGGCTCCCGCAGCAGAGGAGGCAGCTCCTGCAGCAGCAGAGGAAGCAGCTCCCGCAGCAGAGGAAGCAGCTCCTGCAGCAGATGCAGCAACAGAGGAAGCAGCTCCCGCAGCAGACGAGGGCAAGGTTCTCAACATCCAGTGTTGGAACGAGGAGTTCAAGAGCAGGGTGACAGATCACTATCCCGGATATGAGAAGGTAGATGATACCACAGGTAAGATCGGTGATGTGACTGTTAACTGGATAATCACTCCCAGTGATGACAATGCATATCAGAATCACCTCGATGAGGTGCTTCCCGGCAACGAGAGCGCAGCAGCAGATGACAAGGTTGATATCTTCCTTGTAGAGGCTGACTATGCTCTTAAGTATGTGAACGCTGATCCCGCAGTTGCAATGTCAATGGATGACCTTGGCATCACAGCTAACGACATCGCTGATCAGTATCAGTACACAAAGGACATCGTTACAGATTCAAAGGGCGCTCTCAGAGGTCTTTCATGGCAGGCATGCTCAGCAGGTCTTATCTACAACAGAGACATTGCTAAGGAAGTGTTTGGCACAGAGGAGCCCGCAGAGGTTCAGGAATATGTTAAGGATTGGGCTACATTCAACAAGTCAGCAGCTGACCTCAAGAAGGCAGGCTACTTCGTAGAGTCAACCGTTAACGATTCTTATCGTGTATATTCAAACAACGTTTCCAAGCCTTGGGTAGATGGTACAACAGTACAGATCGATCCTAACCTTGAGCAGTGGGTAACCGATTCTAAGGCACTTGTTGATGCTAAGCAGACAAACACCTATGAGCTCTGGTCAGATGACTGGAACAAGGGCTTCTATCCCGAAGGAAAGGTATTCGCTTACTTCGGACCTGCATGGCTGATCAACTTCTGTATGGCAGCTGATACCGAGGGTTCAGTAGCAAACGCAGGCCGTTGGGGCCTTTGCGTAGGACCTCAGTCATTCTACTGGGGCGGCACATGGATCTGCGGCGCTGTAGGATCAGACAACCCTTCACTTGTTAAGGACATCATGCTTACAATGACAACTGACAAGGCAGTCCTTAAGGAGATCGTTGAGAAGGATTCAGACTGTGTCAACAGCCCTTCACTCCTCAAGGAGCTCGCTTCTGATACAACATTCAGCAGCAAGATCCTCGGCGGACAGAATCCTTACCAGCAGCTTGCTGACGGTGCTGAGAAGGTTGACATGAGCAACATCTCTGACTACGATCAGGGTTGCAACGAGTCATTCCAGGCAGCTATGAAGGATTACTTCGAGGGCAAGGTAGACTATGACAAGGCTGTTGCAAACTTCCAGACAGCAGTCA
>JAEEGO010000126.1 GCA_016280355.1 Lachnospiraceae bacterium
ACAATACTTCGGACAGCGTCAGATATCTGGCTATGGGACTCATCAGACTGGGAGCGGTCTTCATGCCTCTTTTGGCCTACGAGAACAGCTCGTATTTCACACTGCGCTCGGGAGGCAAGACATGGATCACTCTGGCCTTTGATTCGCTGTATACGTGGACCATACCCATACCGCTTCTCATGCTGCTCGTACATTTCACAGACATGAGCCTGCTGCCGTTATATACCTGCGTGCAATGCACTTCATTCGTCAAATGTCTTATAGGCTTTCTGATGGTAAAAAGCGGCTTTTGGATAAACGATCTGACAAACTATGAAAGAAAATGAAAAGGAGGATATGACATGAATCCATACTTACCATCCTGGGAATACATACCGGACGGAGAACCTCACGAATACGACGGAAGGGTATATGTATACGGCTCGCATGACAGATTCCGCGGTAACGCATACTGCATGAACGACTATATATGCTATTCGGCTCCCTCCGATGATCTTACGGACTGGCGCTACGAAGGAGTGATATACAGGAAGACTCAGGATCCCGAGAATAAAGACGGTTCGATGTGTCTTTTCGCACCCGATGTGACTAAGGGTCCCGACGGCAGATACTACCTCTTCTATGTGCTGGACAAGCTTCCGGTGGTGTCCGTTGCTGTATGCGATACTCCCGGAGGCAAATATGAATTTCACGGATATGTCCACTACTCGGACGGTGTCAGACTTGGTGAGGGCAGTACGGATGAAGCCCAGTTTGATCCTGCCGTTATAACCGAAGGAGATATCACCTATATGTATACCGGCTTCTGTATGCCGGATGACAAAAGCAGACACGGCGCCATGGTATCGGTCCTCGGAAGGGATATGCTGACCGTGCTTGACGGTCCCCGGTTCATAGTTCCTTCAAAGCAGAATTCAAAGGGGACGGTTTTTGAGGATCACGAGTACTTCGAGGCACCGTCCATCAGGAAGTACAACGACATGTATTTCTTCATCTATTCTTCGATAAACATGCATGAGCTGTGCTATGCCACGAGTACGTCGCCGACAGATCACTTCATGTACAGGGGTGCCATCATAAGCAACAACGACATCGGTATAGACTCCTACAAGAGAGCAGGAAGGCCTATGAACTACGGAGCCAATAATCACGGCGGCATCATCAGGCTTGAAAGTGGGGATTACGTCTTTTACCACAGGCATACCAACGGCACAAACTTCAGCAGACAGGGATGCATAGAGCGTATAGAGATAGAGCCTGACGGGCACATAGAGCAGGTCAGGATGACTACGGAGGGAGCACAAGGACATCTTAAGGGTGTCGGGATGTATCCGGCCTACATAGCCTGCAATCTCTATTGCAGTAAGGAAAACGGATTTACAGGTGACCCGGGCACTTTCCTCGGACCTGATTATCCGCGCATCACTCAGGATATAGCTGATACAGATGCCGATATCATGCTCTCTTCCGATACCGACGATGAGAAGGATATGGCCTATATCACTAACATGGTGAGCGGGTCGGTCGCAGGCTATAAATATTTCGAGATAAAGCAGACCGGAAGCATAGCAGTATGGGTAAGAGGATATGTGGACGGCGAAGTCACCGTGTGGCAGGCTTCACCTGACGACAGGTTTGATGAGAAGACAGGTCATATCGGACACAGAGTGGGGGCCGTTCATGTCGGATCCGAAAACATCTGGACAAGATATGAGATGAAGGTTGATATGAGTGGAGGCGTCAGCGCCCTCTACTTTGAATACACCGGAAGCAATGCGCTGCAGTTCCTTAAGTTTGAGCTGATACGGACCGGAGCGCAGAGTGAAAAGGTATAATGGCAGGTCCTGCGGGGTATATGGTATAATCGTGGAATGAGTGCAAAAATCAAGGCCGATGCATTGCTCTTAGATGTGGACGGTACGCTGTGGGACTCCACTCCCATAGTGGCACGGGCATGGAACAGAGCCGTACATGAGGTCGGCTACGAAGAAATGAATATACATCCGGATACCCTGAAGGGGCTTTTCGGAAAGACCATGGATGATATAGCAGAAGCTTTGCTTCCGGGAGCATCCGCTAAGCAGAGACTGGAGCTTATGGATAAATGCGTCAGATATGAGCAGGAGGCACTGGAGAACGATCCGTGCAATATCTGCTTTCCCGGCGTGATCGATACTGTGAAAAAACTGTCAAAGATACTGCCGCTTGCGATAGTGTCCAACTGCCAGGCGGGATATATCGAACTTTTCATGCGAAAGACCGGTCTGACAGAAAAAGAGATATCTGATAAGATATGCTTCGGTGACAGCGGAAGAGGCAAGGCTGAAAACATACGGACGATAGTTGAAAGACACGGATACCGATCGGCTTACTATGTCGGAGATACGGAAGGCGACCGCATCGCAGTAAGAGAGGCCGGGACAGGCTTCATCTATGCGGGATACGGATTCGGGAAGGTGAGTGAAGCGGATGTCACCATTTCCGCCTTTGGTGAATTGTACGATCTTCTGGACAGGTAAAGCGAAAAACGACAGATAAGAAGGATGACACGATGACGGATAACGGACAGGCAGAGAAGGAAATACAGGAGAAGCTGAAAAAAGAAAAGAAGAAAAGAGCGGAGAAGGCGGCAACAAGACCGGAAAAGACGAGTGTGGCAAAGGAAGTATTTGACTGGGTACTCGTGATAGTGCTTGCGATCGTCATTTCTTTTGCGATCAATACCTTCGTTATAGTGAATGCGACGGTGCCTACTTCATCGATGGAGAGCACCATCATGGCAGGAGACAGGGTAATAGGCTCGAGACTTTATTACCTCAGACATGAGCCGCAGCGCGGAGACATCATAATGTTTGATTATCCGGATGATCCCAGCATCCTCTATATCAAGAGGATCATAGGCGTGCCCGGAGATCAGATCGTGATACACGACGGTGTAGTATTTCTGAACGGGGAGGAGCTCTCCGAGCCGTATCTCAATACGACAACGGAGGGTATATGGGGACCCTACGAAGTGCCTGAAGGGCATTACTTCATGCTGGGTGACAACCGCAATGACTCGGCCGACTCCAGATACTGGAGAAACACATATCTGTCCAGAGACGGTATAGTGGGTAAGGCTGTGTTCAAATACTGGAAAGGATTCGAAAGGTTCAATCAGGAGACAAAATGATAGCAAAGAAGATGGAAGGTCTGGTAAACAACAATTCCGTTATCAGGCAGATGTTTGAAGAAGGAAAGAAGATGGCACAGGAGTTCGGTGCCGGGAATGTATATGATTTCTCCATAGGCAATCCGAACGTGCCCGCACCGGAAAAGGTGAAGCAGACCATTATGAGACTTTTAGAGGAAGAGGATCCGGTAGTGCTTCACGGGTATATGCCCAATGCCGGATTTCCCGATGTGAGAGAAAAGGTGGCGCAGTCTCTGAACAGGAGATTCGGCACTGCTTTTACCGCTGACAACATC